>CAXIBI010000037.1:0-20770 GCA_964022305.1 uncultured Hyphomicrobiales bacterium
GGCAGGCCCTCCGAGGGGCGGGGCTCGCCCCGGGCAGCTCGCGCTGCCATGTCCTACTGCCCTGAGGGAGGGCAGTACTCCTCCTTCGCATGGATGGATTCGATATTTCAGCTAAGTGCCATAAGCGGACTGTTCAATAAATTACTTTTTACAATACGGTTGGTGATACCATAAGAATTCAATCACTATGTAACCATATCTGATATGATTGTTAGGTTTAACCATCTTTATATGGAAGGTGTGGGAAAATGATATTTTTTCAGATTTTAATTTGTTTGATAGGCTTCATTTGCTTGGTTCTAATGATAAGAGCCATCATAAAGGGTGCAAATTATATAACTGCTAGTAATGCTAATTATTCTGAGCGAACATTACGTAATGTTTTTCATAAAAAAAGATTGAGTTATGTAATTTTCAGGGCAACGCCTATAGCAATTGTTGTCATAAGTACGCTTGCTGGATATTTAATCATTCATGCTCTGTTATACCCTATGGGAGAATTTGGATTTATCAATAGAGATTCAGAGTGGGTTACTTACAGATATATTTTTTCTTCAACTATAGGAGCACCACTTGGCTTGTTCTATACTCAGTGGTTTTTCAAACTTTGCCGTTCGGTACCTTTTCCTAAAGAACTTGATGACGAAACAATATCAAATGAAGAAGAATTACAGATACTACTTGGTCTTCCCAAGTAAGTAGCATTATCCCTCCCTCTTCTCCTGTTAAAATATCGCGTTATCAAAACACGACATTTGCTACTTACAAAAACGAGCCAATCAGATTAAATAGGGATAATTTTAGTTTTACTAACACGTCTTTAATGGATTGCTTTTGGCTTCTATGACACCGGTTTGAGAAGGTCCTCTACGGGGCAAAAACAGAAACTTTTCTTCTCAAAAATGATATACTCCGTCATACTTGCCTTTATACATATTCCATATGACCATGATGACAGGTGCAAAGCCAACTGCCATAAATGCGCCAATCATTGCTTCGGATGTTTGAAACCCGCGGGCTTGCATGATGTAAACTGCAAAGCTTACTAAGGCGCTGTACCATACAATAGCAATGAGGTGAGCGAGCTTAATCATCCAGTCTGCTAACTCGCCAATTTTAAAAAAGACGAGCAAAGAGAATGGTACGAGGATGATGGTTATCATGCCATATATTCCTACCCAATCTATTAGCGGATCACTCAGAATGGCTGTTGCGCCCATGGAGCCAACTCCAATCGTGAGTTTTAATGCTGCGTTTGACCAGTTCATTTATCAACCTTTTTTAGTGCAGCTTCAGTTGCCCACTAGCAACCGCTTTTTTACTGGCGCTTTAGATTGCCCACTAGCAACCGCGCTATTTGCAATAGGATATCGCGCGCTCCAAGCGGTCGTTGCCCCAGAAGAGTTCTTTGCCAACAATAAACGTTGGTGCGCCGAAGATTTTTTTCTGTTTGGCTTGCTCCGTGATTTCGCGGAGGCGGTTTTTGTTCTCGTCGCTATTTGCCTTTTCAATAACACCTTCAGCATCACTTATGTTCAAAGCATGCAAGACTTCAAACACATCTTCTTTGCCCTTTGTTTGCCCCCCCTCTTGGAATTGGCGCTGATAAATCGCTTTGGAGAACTCAAGGCCCCAGCCTTCTTCCATTCCAATCAGGGCCACTCTCGCTGCGGCCAAACCTGGCTGGGGGAACTCATCTAAAATTTTAATGGGAGGGAGGTCATGGAATTCAGCTTCGCGCTCAATATCACGAAAGAAATTCTCGCCTTTTTCCGCATAGATTTTAAAGGGAGATGTGTCCCAGCCAAACTCTTTAAAAAGTGGGCCCAATAGAAAAGGCTGGTAATGAACTTCGATATTTGCAGCTTTTGCTAAAGCTTCAATTCTCATCATTGAAAAATATGAATAGGGGCTAGCAAATTCATACCAGAATTCTAATTTGTTCATAACAAATCCTTTTTATTTTCTCTCACGGCTATTCCTCGCTACGCTCGGGCCTACGAGGTGCGGCGTTAAACGCCGGACGCCCCTGGCGTCATGTCCTAACGCCGAAAAGGCGTTACTCCTTCTTCGTATTACTGGATCTGGATATTTAATATGATTTAATTGTCCACCAGCAACCGCGATAAACTGTAAATAGACTATTATATCTCTCAAATGATCACGGACCATAAAAATCTCACTCCTACAGAGAGTAAGAAAAGCGCGAACAACAGCTCTAAGTGAGGGCGGCTTAATCTGTGTGCAAGTTTCACGCCCCAAGGAGCTGCGATTAAACTGGCTGGTAAGATCAAAACTGCACCGATCATTGATATAAAACCTAGAGATCCTTGGGGTAAAAGCGCGTGGTCAAACCCTGCCCAGATAAATCCAATGATAGCCGGCAAAGCAATGATGGGCCCGATTGCTGCAGCTGTGCCTACCGCTTGGTGGATATCACGCCCAAAGCTAGTCATATAGCTAGATGAGAAGGTTCCACCGCCGATCCCCATTAAAGTTGATAAGCAGCCGGTGAAGACACCATAGATTTTTGTGACCCAATCTGCAGGCCAGCTTAGGCGAACATTTGGATTTTGCCGTGACCAAAGCAAATAGGCGGCCACAATAAGCACCATAACCGCATAGATGAGCCTTAACTCTTCTCCATCAATTTCTTTTGCAATGAAAGTTCCGATGATTACTCCGATGACAATAAAAGGGGCTATCAGCTTAACGAACTGCCAATCTATGCTGCCCTTTTCTTGGTGCCCCATGGCCGAGCGAATGCCTGTTGGCAAGATGACAGCTAACGACGTTGCTACAGACATATGAGTTCTAATACTCTCATCAATGCCAGCAAGGCCAAAGACTTCATATAAGACAGGGACTAAAATAGCGCCGCCGCCCACACCAAACAGGCCTGCCATGACACCTGCTGCCAAGCCGCCCATCAGCAATAGGCTTGCAAAGAGAAGAAAACTGGCCACTTTATGCTCCTTTGCCTCTACTTTATTTGGGCATTGTGATATGAAGGTTCGTTTAGAGTATTCTTTTCACATTCAGCACTATTTTTAAATAGAATTTCTGAAAAGCCTTAAACACCCAAGAAACTATTGACAAGTGCCCCAATTCGCCTATATTCGGCGCTTTCGTGGGATATTTTCTATTCCGCGGCCAAAAGCGCTGTCCGAGGCTTTAATTAGGCATGTTTTTCAGCTATTTGCCTTAATTTATTGGGAAAAGATCACATCTAAGCTGATTTTAGTGATGTGACGCCGCAGGATGCGAAACATTAAAGGAACTTGAAATTATGTATGCGGTAATCAAAACCGGTGGCAAACAATATCGTGTTGAGCCAAATGATATCATCAAAATTGAAAAGCTTGACGGTGAAGCTGGTGATAAAATTGAATTTACTGAAGTTTTAATGGTTGGCGAAGATGGTGACACTACCATTGGCGCCCCACTTGTTGAAGGTGCGAAAGTCACTGGCGAAGTTTTAGAACAAGGCCGTGCAGCGAAGATTATTGTCTTTAAAAAGAAGCGCCGTCACAATTATCGTCGGAAAAAAGGTCATCGCCAACACCAGACTGTTGTGCGCATTTCTGACATTAAAAAATAAGCATTGTATTCAATAGCTTAATTCGTTTTTGGTTTAGCCGGGCCTTATAGAACATAAGATTTTAAGAGCCCAAAATTTTGAGAGGATATTCTCATGGCACATAAGAAAGCAGGCGGTTCATCGAATAACGGTCGCGATTCAGCCGGCCGCCGTCTTGGCGTTAAGAAATTTGGTGGTGAAAAAGTTATCGTTGGCAATATTATTATTCGTCAACGTGGCACGAAATGGCACCCAGGTGAAGGCGTTGGCATTGGTAAAGATCACACGATCTTTGCAATGCGTGATGGCAATGTTTCCTTCCGTACACGCAGAAACGGCAAAGTGTTCGTTTCTGTTGATGAAGGCAAATAAGACACTTTGCGCGAATCAGAATTGCGTTGTAAATTTATACCACGTTACAAGGGAGGCTAATTTAGTCTCCCTTTTTTGCAAACAATGATGATTGCTAGAAAGTTGATCGCTTTAATTGAAGTTAACCTATGATGCATCAAGCACGCGAAGATAGCCTACGGCTCAGGCCCATTAGCCTTTTTGACGTGCCCCAAATCGTTGAATTAGCCAACGATTGGGACATAGCGTCTATGGTCTCTCGCATCCATCACCCTTACCACCCGCATCACGCGAAAGTCTGGATTGAAGAAATCGAACGTGATCGGCGTGAGGATGTTTGGGCGATTGAAGCTGATGGATATTTTGCCGGCTGTATCGGTTATAGCCGTGCTTCGGTTACTCATGGTGAACTTGGTTATTGGTTAGGCAAGCCCTTTTGGGGGCAAGGCTTGGCCACCAGAGCTTGCTGGCAAATTTTAGCGCATGGATTTGCAACAGAGCCATTTCGCTTTTTCTCGGCTTGTCGCTTTACTGATAATGAACGCTCAGAGCGAGTATTAAACCGTCTCGGTTTTAAACCGACAGATATCATCGATATTTCTTCTGCCGCTCGCGGTGCTCCAGCGCCCGCCCAGCGCTATGTGTTACAACGCGCAGAATTTGAGAAAATGGTGGGTTGATCTCTCACACGGGCTACTCTGCCGCTGAAGCAGCGGGCCCTACGAGGTACGGCGCAACGCGCCGGACAGCTGACGCTGTCATGTCCGTGCTCTGAAAAAGAGCACTCCCTTCTTCATAATGATAATTTAATGCATAATTTATTAATTCATAAAAACACAAAGAGCTGAAGACAAAAAATCGTAATTTACGAAGAAGGAGTACTGCCCTCCCTCAGGGCAGTAGGACATGGCGAAACGCCAGTGAAGCCCGGCGCGTTGCGCCGCCTGTCGGAGGGCTTTTCGCTTCTTCAGCGAAAAAATAGCCCGTGAGACAGAAAAAACTCATTTAATCGTATTCTTCTAAATACATTGACCCCGCTCCCAAAATAGCTCAGAAAGGGGGGCTTATTGCCTGTCTGGTTTGCTTAAATCATTTGACGTGCTATTGAATTTAAAAAACTGCGGTTCCTTTGAACTGCGCAGAGACCCTTATTATTTATTATGAAATTTCTTGATCAAGCTAAAGTCTATGTGAAATCCGGTAGCGGTGGGAATGGTTGTGTGTCTTTCCGCCGGGAGAAATATATTGAATTTGGCGGCCCCAATGGGGGTGATGGCGGCCGAGGTGGTGATGTTTGGGCTGAATGTGTAGACAATCTCAATACCCTCATCGATTTTAGATTTCAGCAACATTACAAGGCTGGCAATGGCCAGCACGGCATGGGCAGTGACTGCACCGGGGCAAATGGTGATGATAAAACTCTGCTTGTCCCCCCAGGCACGCAAATATTAGATGAAGATAACAAAACCGTTTTAGCTGACCTCACTGATGTTGGTGACCGCGTTCTACTTGTAAATGGCGGCAATGGTGGTTTTGGTAATGCGCGCTTTAAATCCTCCACCAATCAGGCACCACGCAAAGCAAACCCGGGTGAGGCTGGTATTGAGCGCACATTATGGCTGCGCTTAAAACTCATTGCTGACGCTGGTTTAGTTGGCTTGCCTAATGCTGGTAAATCAACTTTTCTCTCGAGTGTTTCAGCTGCCAAGCCTAAAATAGCTGATTACCCTTTCACCACATTGCACCCAAACCTTGGTGTTGTTAAAGCCGGTGATTTGGATTTTGTTTTGGCGGATATTCCAGGCCTTATTGAAGGCGCCCATGAAGGGGCTGGCATTGGTGACCGGTTTCTGGGCCATGTGGAGCGCTGCGAAATTTTACTTCATTTGATTGATGCAAATAGTGAAGACCTTTTAAAGGATTATAAGGTCATCAGAGGTGAACTTGATGCTTATGGTGGAGAGCTCAAAGACAAGGAAGAGCTTATCGCGCTTTCAAAATGTGATGCCATTACAGAAGAGATTGCTGAAGAGCGCGCCGCGGAACTGAGCGAAGCCCTTGGTAAAGAAGTCATCGCGATTTCTGCTGTTTCTGGATATAATTTAGAGCGCACACTTTTAAGATTGGGGAGTACGGTTCGAGGGAACCGCAAAAAGGCGAAGGAAGCTAAAAAAGAAAAAACGGCCTGGAGACCATAATAAAAAAGTCCTTAAATTTTTAAGCACATTGATTGTCTTGGTTATTCCTTAATTTTATAATCATAACCTCTTAAATAAAACACGAGGGAGAGGAGCGCGAAAAGCGCTTTTATATGAATTGTCTCATGAGACAAGAATGGCAAAATGCAAAACGCATCGTAATTAAAGTCGGCTCTGCTCTGTTGGTTGATGAGACCACTGGTCAATTGCGTCAAGAGTGGATCTATTCTCTTATTGAGGATATTGCTCGCCTCAAACATGAGGGTAAAGAAGTCATCCTTGTTGCCTCAGGCTCTAAAGCACTAGGGCGACATGAACTTGATCTTGAGCCTGGCACTCTCACATTGGATCAAGCTCAGGCAGCGGCGGCTATTGGGCAAATCTCGCTCGCTCATACTTTTAAAGCGCTCTTTCAAAATCATCAGATCAAAGTTGCGCAAGTTTTACTCACCATTGGTGATACAGAAGACAGGCGCCGTTATTTAAATGCACGAGACACCATCAACACTTTGGTTGAACTTGGTGCTATTCCGGTGGTGAATGAGAATGATACTGTGGCGACCAATGAAATTCGCTATGGTGATAATGACCGTTTGTCTGCCCGTGTTGCCTCTATGGCTGAAGCCGATGTTTTGCTCATCTTATCAGATATTGATGGACTTTACACAGCGCCTCCTCACAAAGACAAAAAAGCAAAACACATTACTGAAGTCCCTCAGATTACTCCTGAGATCGAGGCTATGGCTGGTGGGACTGGAAGTAGTTTCTCATCTGGTGGGATGGTCACGAAAATCATGGCCGCGAAAATAGCTATTGCGGCGGCGTGCCATATGGTGATTGCCTCTGGCAAGGGAGCGAACCCCATCACGGCTTTGCTTAATGATGCGAAATCAACTTGGTTTTTATCATCAGCTGACCCTCTAACTGCGCGGAAAAGTTGGATCGCTGGCTCGCTTGATGTGAAAGGTGAATTGACGATTGACCAAGGTGCTGAAAAAGCCCTCTTTGCAGGCAATAGTTTATTACCTGCAGGGGTGACCAGCTCAACTGGTGAGTATAATCGCGGAGATGTGATTGTGATAAAAAATCAAGCTGGTGAAATTCTAGCTCACGGGTTAAGCTCTTATGATCAAAGCGATACTGTGCAAATTATTGGTAAGCAAAGCTCTGAAATAAAATCTATTTTAGGGCATTCGGGGCGTACAGAATTAGTGCACCGTGATAATATGGCTCTAACAACTCACTCGCATGAACAGAGCAAATCAGACGAGACTTAAATACAAGGCTTTAAAGAAATGAACATGGCATTACAAAACACCGCTGATGCATCTGAGATTGAAAGTATTATGAACGAGCTTGGCGGCCGTGCTAAACAGGCGGCTCGTCATCTTGCTTCTGCCCCTTCAGAGCAAAAAAACAAAGCTCTCCTCATCATGGCTGACAAAATTGAAGAGACAACAGAGCAAATTTTAGAGGCGAACAAAAAGGATGTTGAAGCCTCAAAAGCCGCAGGAAAAGATGCTGCCTTTATTGACCGCCTTGAATTAAACCCTGCGCGCATCAAAGCAATGGCGAATGGTTTGCGTGAAATTGCGGCTCTTGATGACCCTGTTGGCAAAACTCTAGCCACTTGGGAAAGACCAAACGGTCTTGAGATCTCTCGTGTGCAAGTACCTCTTGGAGTGATTGGGATTATTTATGAAAGCCGCCCGAATGTGACGGCCGATGCTGGCGGACTTTGCCTCAAAGCTGGCAACGCTGCTATTTTGCGCGGTGGCTCTGATAGCTTTCATTCATCTCATGCCATTGAAGACGCGTTAAAGGCTGGCCTTAAAGAAGCTGACTTACCTGAAGCAGCTATTCAGCTGGTGCCAACCACTGACCGGCAAGCGGTTGGAGAAATGCTCAAAGGGCTTAACGGTTCTGTAGATGTGATTGTGCCGCGCGGTGGCAAGAGCCTTGTTGGCCGTGTACAGACAGAGGCTCGCGTCCCTGTCTTTAGTCATTTGGAAGGCATTTGTCATATCTATGTTGATAAATCAGCCAAGCCTGAAATGGCAGAAGAAATTGTCGTCAATGCGAAGCTTCGCCGCACAGGTGTTTGCGGTGCAGCTGAAACTTTATTAATCGACAAGGATTATTCGCAAGAGACTATTAAGTCACTGCTCTTGTCTCTCTTGGATGCTGGTGCACAAATACGAGGCGATGAAGCTTTGCGAGAATTTGATGAGCGTATTGAAGCTGTAACAGATGAAGACTGGGATACTGAGTATCTTGATAGCATTATCTCTGCCAGGCTTGTGAATGGGGTAAATGATGCGATTGAGCATATTGCAAACCATAGCTCGAACCATACAGAGTCGATCATCTCTGAAGATGCTGAGACTGTCGCCGCCTTCTTTAACAAGGTGGACAGTGCGATTGTGATGCATAATGCGTCTACTCAATTTGCTGATGGCGGTGAATTTGGCATGGGCGCTGAAATTGGCATTGCCACAGGCAAGATGCACGCACGTGGCCCCGTTGGCGTCGATCAGCTCACCAGCTTTAAATATATCGTGAAAGGCTCTGGCCAAATTAGACCGGCTTAACGCTTTTCTTTGCATTTGATTAGAAGACACTTGTTACTTATGTCTCAACCACAAGCTGCTACAAATTTTGGAAGTCTCACCGTTCGCCCTCCGCAGATCGCGGCAGGGCAACGGATCGGGATTTTAGGGGGGTCATTTAACCCGCCTCATGATGGGCATCGAAATTTAAGTATCATGGCTCTGAAAACTCTAGAGCTTGATCGCATCTGGTGGCTTGTCACACCGGGGAACCCGATTAAATCTCATGATGGATTAGCCGCCTTAAATGATCGCCTAAAGGCTTGTGAAAAAATAAGCTCACATCCACGAATAGATGTGACCGCTTTTGAGGCGGCACTACCGACCAACTACACGGCTGATACGCTGCGCTTTTTGAAATTACGGTTTAAGGCCGTTGATTTTGTTTGGTTAATGGGCGCGGATAATCTTGTTCATTTCCATAAATGGCAAGAGTGGCGTACGATTTTTCAAACCATGCCAATTGCTGTGTTTGATCGGCCCGGATATAGGTTTAAAGCCCTTTCTAGCCCTGCGGCTCATAGCTTTCGTGCTTCACGAATAACGAACATGAGTGCAAAGCGTTTGGTGCACCAGGCTCCTCCAGCATGGCAATTCATAACAATGCCTCTTTCACATCTCTCATCAACTGAGCTGAGAGAAAAATAAGTAATTTTAATGCTTTAACGATGTTTTACTTGAAAAACTTGCTGCAAGTCTCACTCTGCAGTACACTGTAGGCCTTAAGCATTTTAATCTGACAAGAAACCGAAACAGAATCGGTGTAAAATGCGAGAGACAAGTGATTGAGAGTACTGGACTAAAATATTTAAATCTCTTGTTTCACTACTTGGACTAATACTCGGGGAACTTTGCAGACTTGCACATTCAGCATCTTTTTTTTAAGGTTTATACCGTTCGAAATAAAATTTATGATCTCGCTTTAAGGGTTAAAAATGGTATTTCCTCCCTTAAACTTGAGAGTATGGTCCTATTTTCACACAACACACTATCAAATCCATCATTGCCTAAAGGGGTAAATAGAACACTATGCAAACAAGCTCTGAGGATGCAGTCACTATGAATAAAACTGCGTCACCCTTACCTGCTTCAAAAGATAAGTCTAATCATCAATTAGAAATGACGATTAACAGCCTTGAAGATGGTAAAGCTGAAGATATAGTCACTATTGATCTTGAAGGAAAATCATCACTTGGCGATTATATGATTGTGGCCTCTGGTCGCTCGCATCGTCATGTGGCTTCAATTGCTGATAAGTTGGCTAAGCAAATTCGTGAAGCTGGATTTGGCCGCCCACGTGTTGAAGGCACTGATAATAATGATTGGGTGCTGGTTGATGCTGGCAGTATTATTGTTCATATTTTCAGACCTGAAGTGCGCGAGTTTTATAACATTGAAAAAATGTGGCTTGCAGCTCGTCCTGAAGATAATTCTGATCTTGATTTTGAAGAACCTTCATCATCTGACAATTAATCACTCACTTAAGCTCGATTAGATCCGATGTTGCAATTTGATATTCTCTCTATTGGCCGCTTGAAACAAGAGGCCGAGCTCAAATTGCAATCTCGTTATATGGAGCGGATTAATAAATCTGGTCCTGCTCTTGGTGTTAAATCTATTCAACTTACCGAATTGGTTGAGGGCAAGGCATCTGATTTGGGCACGCGCAAATCTGATGAGGCAAACCGCTTACTGGGTGCTTTGCCTAAGGGTGCCTTTCTCATCGCACTGGATGAGAAAGGAAAGACCTTTTCAAGCACTGATTTTGCAAGGTTACTTCAAGAAAAGCAGCAGGATGGGCACGTAAATTTAAGTTTTGCTCTTGGCGGGCCTGATGGGCATGGGAGCGAGCTTTTAGACCAAGCCTCTTTAAAACTCTCACTTTCAAAAATGACATTGCCGCATGGTTTGGCGCGCGTGTTTTTAATTGAGCAACTTTATCGCTCACTGACGATTTGGTCTGGTCATCCTTATCACAGGGAGTGATAAGGGACTTTTTCTCTCACGGCTATGAGTCTTAAGTCGCGCTTCAGGTTGCCCACTTGCAACCGCACTATCCGGGCAGCTCTGCTGCCATGTCCGCGCTCTGAAAGAGAGCACTCCCTTCTTCGTAATGTTAATTTAAAATGTAATTTACTATGGAACATTCCTTATCATGGCCGCTTTATAGACTTTACTCCAATTCTCCCTCATTTTATCCCCAGTGTTTTGCTCAACAATGCCGTGATTTAAGCTTATTTCTATGGTAGTTATGTGGTTCTTCTGAAAACTCGTGCTTTTTTCATTTATGCGTTTTTTAACTTATTTAGCCTGGTTTGGGATAATCATAGTTGCTAAATGTTCTTAAAACCTTTTTGAAGAAGTCTGCCACTTTACCTAACCTGAGATAGAACGAATAAACATGAGCAAATTGAACTTCTCTAAATTGTTTTATTCTGCCTTGTTTATTGCTTTAGGGGCTTGCTTGTCAGTTAGTACAAGCGAGATCATTATTCAGACTGCTTACGCACAAGAGGCTCAAGAATCTGCTGAAGAAATGCGCAAACGTCTTGCAGAAGAAAAGCTCAAACTCGAAGCGATCCAATCAAAAAAACTGGGTGTGAACAAGCAAGTTAAAGAACTTGATCGCGAACGTGCTCGGTTGAATAAGTTACTGATTGATTATGCCCAGCGCATTCAAAAAAGTGAGACCAATTTAACCAGCCTTGAGACGAAACTTACGAAACTCCATAGCAAGGAAGAAACCCTTCGCAAGTCTATGTTGAAGCGCCGCGCGGCTATTGCTGATATGCTCGGCCTTTTACAAAGAATGGCGCGCAACCCACCGCCGGTGATGGCAACCCACCGTGATGACTCATTGAAGATGGTGCGCAGTGCCATGTTGATGTCTGACCTTCTGCCAAAACTAAAAACTCAAGCGGATACGCTCAAGGGTGAGTTGGCGAACCTTATCAACTTGAAAACAACAATCACCAAACAATCAGAACAATTGCGCATTCAAAATGCGGAGATGGAATCTGATCAATTGCGCGTTAAAGAACTTCTTCAAGAAAAGAATTCCCGCATTCTTAGCCACAATAAAGAACTGCAAGAATTTGAACAACGCGCTAAGTCACATTCAAAATCTGTAGCGAACCTTGGTGATTTGATTGCTAAAGTTGATCTGGAGATGAAGCGCAAGACAGAGCTTGGGGCTTATGAAAAACAACTGATTGTTGATGAGAAACTCGCCAAAGAGAAATATGGCAAAAGGGCTGCTGTTGAGCTCACGCCGGATGAGAAGAAAAATGCCTTTATTGACCCAGGGCGCATTAAGCCAGCCCTTCCCTTTGGTAAGGCAAAGCATACTCTCTCTTTACCCGTGCGCGGGAAGCAATTACGCCGGTTTGGTGATAAAGATAAATATGGCAGCTCATCTAAAGGGATTAGCATCCAAACCAGAGCCAATGCCCAAATTACGTCACCATCAGATGGTTGGATCGCTTATGCTGGAAAGTTTCGCTCTTATGGGCAGCTTTTAATCATAAATGCAGGTGGCGGCTATCATATTCTCCTTGCTGGACTTGATCGGATTGATGTTAAAACCTCCCAATTTGTGCTTGCTGGTGAACCTATTGGTGTGATGCAAGAGCCAGATGGCCTAAGTTCTAGTCAAGGGAAACAGGGAGCAAAGAAAGCGTCAAAACCTGTTCTATATGTTGAATTTAGAAAAGATGGTCGCCCGATTGATCCTGCACCTTGGTGGTCTGGGGGACAATTAGCCAGTGAATAAATTAAAGAATTTGCCATAAATTAAGCTGTTACTTCTGTTTTGATAGACAAAATAGCTTATTTTAAGCTTAAATAAGGAAACGCCCTTAAGAGAGAAGGGCATTAAAACAAAAGTGATCTTTGCTCTCTTTTAATGCACTCTAAAATTTATATATAAAATATAAGTGCTAAACTAAATTATTCGATCTTATTTGGGTCTTGTACTATAATGGCTCTGCTCGAATCGACTTAAGATTATTAGTGTTTTTAAACCTCTAAAAGGTCAAAATAATAAACGGCCACATTAGAAACCTACAGTCACTTTAGTAACCAACAGCGATGGTCTATAAAAAGGTACCTTTAAATATGAACTTCAAAACTTTTACATCATGTCTTGCTCTTGTTGCAGCCGGCGCAATTATCGGTGGCACTTTTGTTGGTTCTAAAAATCAACTGATGGCCCAATCTGGTAATAGTGGCATTTACAGACATCTCGATTTATTTGGTGATGTTCTTGAGCGTGTTCGCAATGATTATGTTGAACGCCCAGATGATAAGAAGCTTATTGAAAGTGCTATCAATGGTATGTTGACCTCGCTTGATCCGCACTCAGCTTATCTTAGCCCAGAAAGCCTCAGTGACATGCAAGTGCAAACACGCGGCGAGTTTGGTGGTCTTGGCATTGAAGTTCGAATGGAAAATAATCTGGTTAAAGTGATTAGCCCGATTGATGGAACACCTGCAGCGAATGCCGGCGTTTTGCCTGGCGATTATATTAGCGCTCTTAATGGGGAACAGGTTGAAGGGCTCACCTTGAAGGAAGCGGTTGACCGCATGCGCGGCCCCGTTGGCTCAGAAATCACCATCACAGTGCTTCGTCAAAATGTTAAAGAACCGTTTGATATCAAACTAAAACGAGCGATTATTCAGATCAATAAAGTGAGCCATCGAATTGAAGGGGAAGATATTGGATATGTTCGTCTTCCTTCATTTCATGAACGCACGGCTTCTGGCTTACAAGACGCGATTAACGAGATTCATAAAAAACTGCCAGAAGACAAGGTCAAAGGGTACATCCTTGATTTGAGAAATAACCCTGGCGGTCTTCTTGAGCAGGCGATTAAAGTTTCTGATGCCTTCCTTGATGAAGGGGCGATTGTGATTACGCGTGGACGTAATCTAGAAGAAACACAGCGCGCCAATGCAAAACGCGGTGATATCACTAACGGTAAAAAAGTTGTTGTGCTAATCAATGGTGGATCTGCGTCTGCTTCAGAAATTGTAGCGGGTGCTTTACTTGATCATAAGCGCGCGACAATTATTGGGTCTCGCTCATTTGGTAAAGGTTCTGTTCAGACCATTATTCCGCTTGGGCAAAATGGTGCCATTCGTCTCACAACAGCTTTGTATTACACCCCTTCTGTGACCTCTATTCAGGCAAAAGGGATTGTGCCTAACATCACTGTAAAACAAGTACTGCCTGATGAATTTAAGGGTAAACCAATTAAGACAAAAGGTGAGGCGAGTTTGCGCGGGCATATCAGTGTTGATGAAAAGAAAGAAGAACAGCATGGTTCAATTTCTTATGTGCCAAAAGACGCAAAGAAAGACACCCAATTACAATATGCTATTAAATTTCTTAAAGGTGAGATCGCTCCAGAAGAACTAGAGAAGAAAACCGCCCCTGAAGTTAAGGCTTCTAATGCCAAGGCAACTGAGGAAACTGTAGTTAAAAAGGACAGTTCTACTAACGAAACGCCTGCAAAAGAGGCTCCTGTTGCAGAACCTACTGAAAATTAGGGAACAGGTAACACCTTTTGGTTTATTTTAGGAGCTGATATGTCTTGACCTGTCAGCTCCGTTTTTTACGAATTTTGGTTAGTTTTTAGTAAGGCGTATCCCTCAACAGAGGTCATTATTGGTGAGCCTTATGAAGACTTTATACATTACATCTGGTGTGACGGCTGCGGTTTTTCTCGCATTTATTCTCCTTATGAGCCTTGTTGATGCGCCTTTAGGGGGCCAGCCCTATACAATTACCAAATTAACAGATCGAAAAAAAGCTGAAGATAAGCTTGCTCTCAAGCTTGAAGCAATGGCTGATGAAAAAAACAAACGTCCCCAGAAGAAAGAGGCTTCTTCTCAGGATGAACCGCGTTATTTCAGCAAAGACAAAGAGCAAGCCAGCGGCAATAGTGTTGTTATGCGCGGTGAAGGTACTGCGTTAGATGCCCCTCCTGAGGATGTCCAACATTTAAAAACCAATAAAACAATTTCAGATAATCTTGAATTAGCCGATATAAAATCATCTGGGCTTACACAAGCTCCTGATAAAGATTTAATTGAAAAATCACAATATGGATTATTGCCTCGTATCGCCCATAATGGGAGGCGCGCGCAAGATGTTTATGCACGGCCTAATCATGGGAAGCATTTTAGAAGTAAGTCCATTAAAACAATTGCGATTTTGGTGACTGATCTTGGTCTCTCACAACCCGTGAGTAAAAACGCAATTGAAAAGCTCCCGCCTGAAGTTACTCTGTCCTTTAATCCTTATGCTGGCCAATTGGCTAGCTGGGTTCGCCAAGCGCGGCGAGGGGGGCATGAAATGATGCTGCAAGTTCCAATGGAGCCCTTTGATTATCCTGATAATGACCCTGGGCCTCACACTCTCTTAAGTGGACTATCGGACACGGTTAATCTACAGAGGCTCAAATGGATTATGGCCCGCATGACTGGTTATATTGGTATGGTGAATATTAATGGTAGTAAGTTCAGCTCAATAGAGAGTGCTATGCACCCTATCTTACATGAGCTTAAAGTGCGTGGTCTTACCTTCATGGATGCTCATCCGCAGGCTCCTGAAATTTCTTATCAGTTATCAAAAGAGATTAATCTCGATTATTTGCAAGGCTCTGTCATTATAGACCGGGTACAAACAAAGGCGTCGATTGATCTATCACTTAAAAAATTGGAAGAGCTTGCCAATAAGAATGGTTCGGCAATAGGCGTGATGTCAGGCCTACCTTTAAGTGTTCAACGATTGACAGAGTGGTCCGCTTCTTTAAAGAAGAAGGGTATTCATCTGGTCCCCCTCTCTGCGACACTTGTTAAAGCTAGTTGATTTATTGAAGTCCAGAACTATACACTCTTAAAATTCTTTAATTCTTGCTTGTTTTTGCCATATATCATTGGTTTGATCGATCTTATGCTTTATGGTTATTTTTAATTTACTCCCAAACTAAAAGATATTTCCTATGACAACAGCTTTTGAAAATTTATCATCAAATGATATTGATGCCCTGCCTCTTCGTCCTTGTGTTGGAATTATGTTGCTTAACAGGGATAGGAAAGTTTGGATTGGACGCCGGATTTCAAAATCTCATGATGATCCCAATTCTCTTATTTGGCAGATGCCCCAAGGTGGGATTGATGAAGGGGAAGACCCTGAGACGGCCGCTTTTCGAGAGCTGCAAGAAGAAACGGGAGTGACAAATGCTCGCCTTTTAAAGGTATCAGCCGGGTGGCATGATTATGAATTACCAAGAGAGCTTTGGGGCAAAGCTTTAAAAGGGCGCTATCGCGGCCAAACACAAAAATGGTTTGCGCTTGAATTTGAAGGCTCTGAAGATGAAATTGACATTGGTGAAAAACCGACGCAAAAGGCTGAGTTTGATCAATGGAAATGGGAGACCTCTGAAAAGCTTCCCGGGCTTATCATTCCTTTTAAGCGTAAAGTTTATAGCGCTGTGATTGATGAGTTTTCAGATCTATTGGTGTAATTTATAAATCTATGACCTCAACTAACAAATAATAATAGTGAGACTTCTCACGATCATTGATTAGGTCAACTGTTTTTAATTCCCAATCAATTGTTCAGCTTTGCCACACCTGTACCACTTAAAGAAAATAATCCTGCCTTATTCCTGCACTAAAGTCACAAAAGACCATAACTTGCTCTGATTATAAGGAAAATAATTGTTATTATTTATCAAGGCTATCTCATATTTTTAAAATTTTCTCACATTTGTCACTAGTGTCTCATAATTTTCTCAGTCTTTTGAAGTATGTTTTTAGACAGATTATTCTGGTGAGTTAATAAAAATAACGGAGTTAAGGAAAGGAACGATTATCGCAATGAAATCGAAATTACTATTGAGTATGATACTGGCACTGGGGCTAGCTCTGCCTGCTTCTATCACCACTGTTTCCGCTAAACCTATTTGCGACAAACTAGGCTTTGCTGGCTTGCTTTCATCTTGTAACAGAGGCACGCCAATTGAAGTGACACTTTCTTCAGGTAAACCTCTTGGTAAAGACGTCGTTCTTGAATCAGGTACTTATTACAAAATGCAAATCAAAGCTGATGGTTCAGCTGAATTGGCAATCACTGGCTCTGATTTCTTTCGCGCAATCTGGATGAATGAAATCGTGATTAACAAGATTGAAGTTCGCCCAATGGCCATTGATTCAATCGAATTTGACGCAGCTGGCGAAGCTGAAGTTTCTTTCATCGCGATCAAGCCAGGCAATTATATTATTCGTATCCCAGGTACGACTGGTGAAACGCAACGTATCAAAATCAGAATTAAATAATTTCCCGTTTTTTAAAGTAAAGGAACTAAACACATGAAACATATTTTAAAAACACTTTCTGTTGCTGTTATTGCGCTTTCTTTAGCTGGCCCAACAGCTGCTTTTGCTGATGGCCATGGTCATGATGATGATGATGAAAAAGTAGATAAAGCAACAGTAACTAAGATCATGGCTATGCTTAAAGACATGAAATGTGAGATGGACCCGAAAGACATCGAAAAAGAAGACGATGGCTATGAGCTAGACGACGTTTTCTGTGAAGGTGGTAAGCAATTTGACATCAAGTTGGACAAAAACCTGAAAGAAACAGGCCGTAAAGCTGAGTAAACCTTCACTCCACTTTGTGGTGTCACTGAACTTTTCTAAGTGACTATTCTTGTTTTTCTAAAACTAATTACACCCCTCGCGAGTTTTGCGGGGGGTGTTTTTTTTATTCGTGATTAACAGAACTGGATACTAGAAAAACCCTCGTCTTTTATGGTCTAAAATCGCTGCCATAAAGTATTACTTGTAAATAAAAAGCGACTGAACATATACTTTTGTCATTGAATAGAAATTCTGAGAGGGTGTGTAAGGTCCGTCAAAATAATAGATCTTTCAAAATTGGGGCCTAACATTTTGATCTTTCTCTAGACTATTGGGAAGGTTTTATAATGACTGACGAACTTTATTGGCTCACATTGACTGCTGCTGTAACTCTCTTCATGGGGTTCCCCTATGTTTTGGAACGTATTTTTCGTATAGGCGGCCTTGGTGCTGCGAATTACTCAACAGACGGTACTGCTGGTTTTGACCAAGCAACTGAAACGCCTGCTAAGTGGGCAGCTCGTGCTTTTAGAGCTCACCGGAATGCCATTGAGAGCTTAGCGATCATCGCGATACTTGTTCTCACTGCTCATGTGGCTAACGTTAAAGACCCTAATATTTTACTTGGTGTGCAGATCTACTTTTTTGCTCGGGTGGCTCATTATATTGTTTATGTTCTCGGCCTGCCTGTCATCCGTCCACTTGTCTATTTTACGGCCTGGGGTGGAATGGCCCTGATTGCCTACACATTGCTATGCACTGGTGTTTAAAGCTAGATTTATAGAATCATGATCACTCCTCGCTATTTTACTGCGGGGAGTGTTTTCATAAAGTTAGCCAATGTTTATTCTGTCTATAGATTGGTATAATCGCAAATTACTATTTTACCTTTCAAGAGAACCGTTTTCGTTACAATTGACCAAACACTCAATACATGGCATGACTTTGTGAATTTTGTTTAGATTAACCTCGATGAATGCACCTATCACTACAAGCTTTGTGCTGCTGTGATATAAGATAAATTGACAACAGCAAGCAGCAAGAAATCTCATGGCCTATTTTTCAAAAAAAAATGAACACCGCTATGTTAATGATCTGAGACGACATGGTTATATTCAATCTCAATCATATCTAATACGGGGCTCTATCGTACCGCTCGGTTTAGCGTTGATTTTTCTGATCATTATCGCTCTTTATGTGAGAAGTGCTTTTGGTGAGACGTCAGATAGCCTTTTGATTATTGCTTGTGCTGCTGTCATTGGTGGTTACATGGCTCTTAATATTGGGGCAAATGATGTCGCCAATAATATGGGGCCTGCAGTTGGCGGCAAAGTTTTAAGCATTTCAACTGCCATAATAATCGCTGTGATTTGTGAAAGCGCTGGAGCACTTCTTGCTGGTGGTGATGTGGTTTCTACGGTAGCGAAAGGCATTATTACGCCTGATGACCGAATAGCTGTCTCTGATTTTCAATTTCTCATGATGAGTGCTCTGCTTGCTGCAGCCTTATGGATTAATCTCGCAACCGTTTTGAGTGCGCCGGTATCTACCACCCATTCAATCGTTGGCGGTGTTATGGGGGCCGGTATAGCCGCCTCAGGTTTTGGGTTGGTCAATTGGGTCACAATGGGGAAGATTGCCGCGAGTTGGGTTATTTCTCCCATGTTTGGCGCTTGCGTAGCAGCCGCCCTGTTATTTTTTATCAAAAAGAAAATTTTAAATGCTCAAGACCGTCTTAGCGCGGCTAACAAATGGGTTCCGTTATTAATTGGCATCATGGCAGCTGCTTTTGCAGCATATATGGCCATGAAAGGCCTTAAAAAGATTTGGAAACCAAGCTTGTTTTCTATCGCAGTGGTTGCCTCGTTAGCTTTTGCTCTAAGCTGGGCGATGGCGCGGCCCTTTATTGAGAAACGGACCAAAACATTAAACAATCACAAGAAGGATATTAACGTTCTTTTCGATGTACCTCTTATTATTGGTGCTGCGCTCCTCTCATTCGCGCATGGTGCAAATGATGTTGCAAACGCAATCGGGCCGCTTGCTGCCATTGTCTCCACCATGAATGAGCAAAGCGAGATCGCAAGCAAAGTGAATATTCCATTTTGGGTAATGGTTATTGGTGCATCTGGTATTGCATTAGGGCTCGGGTTATTCGGGCCCAAACTCATTGCTGTCGTTGGTGAGAAGATTACACGCTTGAATTCGCCGCGTGCATATTGTGTTGCGCTTTCAGCCGCTATCACTGTGCTGATTGCAACGGCATTAGGCTTACCTGTTAGTTCAACACACATTGCTATTGGAGCTGTATTTGGTGTTGGTTTCTTACGTGAGTTTAATGAGAACCCAAATCGGCGAAAACTTCGCCCAGGCCATAAGTTGAACGCAACAGCAGAAGATGCGTTTCAGAGCCGGAGTGTAAAAAGAACCCGCTATCTGGTTCGCAGGCAATATGCTTGGTCAATTGCAGCAGCTTGGGTGATTACCGTGCCTGCAACTGCATTGCTAGCGGCTACGTTTTATTGGCTTCTAAAGCTTCTATAATCCAGGGTCTCAAAACTGAAAAGCTTTTGACAATTTCAAGGTAATCTTCTCGGTAAGCGACCTTTGCCGCGTCGTCGATTAAGGCCCAATGTCTTTGTCTTTTTTCTTCCTCGGGCCAGCTGTCTTCTTGTTGGTTTACCAGGTATGGATAATAGGTTACGGGCACGTTTTTAAGCCCCTCTTTCATGGACTTTCCAATAAGACCGGTTAGAGGAAAATCTTCTAACACGACACCGCGCACACCTGCCTCTTCAAATCCCTCACGATGACAAGTTTCAATGTGAGTTTCTCCGGTTTTTTGGCGGCCTTTGGGCAAAATCCAACGGCCCCTGGTCTGAGAAGTTACAAACAGAATGGCCACATCATTATTCTTGATGGCAAAGGGTATGATTCCAATACGGTGCATATGTGTTCTCATCCGACTGTAGGTTGAATATAGATACATAAGTACCATGTTTCTGGAGTTTAAAAAAATATTTTTATGGATTTGTTTTTTCTATTTTTTACAACGTCTTAAAGCTGTTTGATTATTAATAGACATCTTGATGTCGCTTTATCTGCGGAACAGAATGCAATTAGCCATAATAAGTAATTTTAATTTTATGGGAGTAGAACAATATTTCTCTTTTGTTTATTCAACCACAATTCAATTTTTTCTCGAGCGTCTTTTTCGTTATGGAAATATTTAATTTCTGTTTTACTTTCTCTCTTATTGACACTGTCTATAGATAAATCAATTAACTCATCGATCGAATTGTCTCCATTTGTGATTACTGCAATAAAGCAAGGCCAACGATTACAAAACATAAAATCAATTAAAATTCCAAAATCAATCG
>CAXIBI010000038.1:0-20101 GCA_964022305.1 uncultured Hyphomicrobiales bacterium
CCACCACTTTTCATAATACCTCCCCATTTCATTATAGCTGATATGAGTTTCTCCTTTGGTGGAACTTTGGGAAATAAATTCAAAATGGCTGTAGGGAATTTATCTCAGCTTTTGACCCAGAGCTGAAATAAGTCTCTATTAACTCCTTAAATTCCGCTTGAGATATTAAAGCAGAAAAAACAAGTCAGTTACTTGAATTCCATTAAAGTTGATTGAATATCAGGTTTAAATAATTCTCATAATCGGGCTATTATAATTGGTTGCCCTCTTTTAAAGTCATCACCCATTCACGCCAGCCATTTAAACGGAACCAATGGATATCCTCACCCAGTTTAAAAATGACATATTTAGACTTGCTCTTACCTTCACAAAACTCTTTTCTATTATAGAGCGTTTCGCAAAAGAGACCATTTTCCATTTTACGCCATTTACGTTTGACAGATTTGCCTGATTTTAATTTGATGATCTTAACACCATCAGTGTCATAAAAAATTTTTTCACCTGAATTGATAATAAATGTATTGCCAATCCGCTCGCTAATAGGGACAAAATTTCGTGTCCCCCCCTCATCAACAATTTCAAGACTTTTTAAAATTCCCGCTGACAAACGTTTAGCAACTCGCAACCCGTGCTTCTTTTGAAACGCGTTGAGAGCTTCCCGGCTTTCTTTACCCCACAAGCCATCAACCTCACCTTCATAATGGCCAAGCCGGTTGAGAATTTTTTGGGCCTTTTCAACATTTGCCGATTTTGCCAGCATATTTGTCGTGACAGATAGGGCCAGCAACGTGCTGAGCAATAAAGTAAAACAGAGTTTGCTTATGGACATATTTAAAATCCTCCAACAGAATTTTTAGCCAGCTAAATTCATCTCCTTAATGAGTTATGTAGCTGGGCTCAAAAGATTGCAGATTATATTTGATCTCACCATTTTCATATTCAACAACGAGCGAAGTTGGCCCTCGCAGCAGTTCATAAGTCCCCGTTATTTTAAGAGGTAAATGGCTTGCTTTTCCTTCAAAGCTCGTTTGGATAACGATGTTGTTTTTATAGGTATCTGGTGTGCTGAGGCACTTATGATTGATTAGTGTGTAGTTTCGATCTTTATAAGGAGCGCTCATCAATTCCCAAATGCCTTGTGGTTTTGAAGGCACTAAAAGAGCAGGTTCAGACCAAATCATATTTTGTTCTGCCGCATGCGGAATAGCCATACAATTCAGACTTAGAAATTTAAGCAGCGGATTGCCTCTTGTATTATTTTCAACAACGCGCAAAGCATCAAAATCTATATTGAGTATTAAATGATCCTGCCCAAGCCCCTTAAAGATAAGCTGCCCCGATTGATCCAAAGCCAGATCAATTTTTTCAATAGATCGGTTGGCCACAGTCTTATAAGCAAAAGGAATGTCTCCTTTTATTTCTCTGTGCCAGATAGCCTTACCCGGAGAGATGCTCGATAGAATTGAAAAAACGGCTGGGTTCCTTGGCGCCGCTTGCACCAACGAGCCTTCTTTCGGTAGGCCTGAAGCATTCCAGCGAAACTCATGTGCGTGGTCTTGTTGGCGCGTTAAATAGTTGGCAAGCCTGAAAGGACTGGTCGGTGTGCCAGGTTCAGGTTTTTTTTGCACCTGCATATGCAAATGAGGATAAGGCGAGCGGCCTGAATTACCAATTTCACCAAGATAGTCCCCTGCATTTACTCGATAACCACGCCCCACAGTGATGCTATCTTGCCGAAAGTGAGCCATTAAGAGATAGCCACCTTTATCCAGGCGGATAACAATATAATTCCCCCAATTTTCAGCAAAATTGGCTGTGCCAAATTGATTGTCAGCAACATTAAAATTGGCAATTTCAACAATGCCAGACATGGGCGCATAAACCGGTGTTCCCCAGGTAGATTTTTGCATCTCAGAAGTATCCAGGCTGATCGCCGGGCGCTGAAAATCAATTGCATGACGCCACAAACCTTTATGGGTAAATTTACCATCAAAGCCCTGAACAATTTCAACCTCACCACTAATCGGCACACCAACTAAAGGTTCTGGATAACCTGCACGATCCGCCCAATAGCGAGCCCGCCACCAAACTTCCTCTGGTGGTCGTTTCGGGTCTAGGTTTAAGTGAAGGAGATCTTTATCTATCGCAAATGTGAGAGCCCCAAGCGTCATCCAGGTAGTTAGGATCGCTGGTAAGGGTAAATAGGCAAAGGCTGTTCCATCAAACATAATCTGAATGCCAGCTGAAAGAAAAGCAGCATTCGCACCAGAAATAGCTGCAATAAGAAATGTCCAGCGCCCAGGCAAGATGAGAACCGTGCTGGTCAAAATAGCCGCGAAAAAATAATTATGCGCGGCAATGAGATAATGAAACTCAATCCCCATATTTTGCATGGTACTGGCTGTAATTGTTCCGCTAATCCAGCCTATAAGGCCAACAATCGTCATTGTCGGCGACCAGGACAACAAGGCAATAAGGATCATAAGGCCAAGAAAGGGATAAGGTGAAAAGAAAACATTACCAAGTGATCTGAGAAAATTTAAAACCACATCGGCAACACTATCCATTACAGCAAATTGCGTCATGGTCTTAGTCGCACTATTGGCCCACTCTGGTAAAAGAGTGAATGTAAGCCCGATGATAAAACAATAACTAATGGAAAGAGGCGGAAGCGGCGTATGACGAAACGCTCTAATCGAAGCAGCCGCTCCAAGAGACGCCATGGTAATGGTGAGAAAAAGAATAACCAACTCAACATGCAAGGGTTGATCAGCATTTAAAGTCAGCCAGGAAACAGCAATACTGGTAAGCAAACCATTAGATGTAATTCTTGAAAGATTAAGTCGGTTATCATCAAGGCTCAAGAGATGAGCAATAGAGAAAGAAAGAGCAAGCCCTAATAAGGCAAACAAAGCTGTACGTAAATCATTGGCTAAAACAAGCCAAAGGATAAGCCCACCTGAGAGAGCCGGTATAAAAAAAATGCCTCCAATCGCTGTGCCAAATAATTCAAGTGCTTTGCGAACTTTGGCAGCTGTCTTGGAGAGGTTATGATATTTCCCTTTGCTTTTTTCTGTCCGTACAAAACCAGGCTCATTGGCCAGGTCTATATTTTGTAAACTCATCTTGCTAAATGCTCTGGTATGATTTCACCTGTGTTGATATGGTCAAGCGTTTCACGTTGGCGGATAATTTCAGGAACGCCATTTTCATTGATCAAAACAATGGCCGGTCTATAGGCAATAAATTGCATTGACTGGGTAAAGTTATAAGCCCCAACCGGGTGCATAGTTAAAATGTCTCCGGTCTCCATCGGAGGCAATTCGATATGGTCCCTGATCACATCAATCGCCATACAAAGACAGCCATAAAGCCGCGATGGGGTTGGCGGCGCATTTACTTGTCGCGCGGGCTTTGCATCAATGCCAAACCAGGTGGAGGTATAAAGTAAGTTCACACCAGCATCGACGATATACCCATTTTTCGCTGTCTCAGATAAAATCAGCCATTCTTTGGCATCTCTAGCCATCATATCCGTCTCTTCAACCGGCATGCGGTTGTTGCCTTTCACAGCAATAACTTTGGTCAACAGATAGCCTGCCTCATCAACTAAATGGCGACCAGATTCCAAACGAAGAAGCGGACGTTTATCTTCAGGCAATTCATTGAGCACACTGGTAATGGCTGTTGCAAAAGACTCAATTGGCGGGATGATATTTTCAGCGTCACCAACCATGCCATGCAATTTGCTATAAGAAGGGAACCCACCGCCCATATTCAAACAGGGAACAACATGCCCTGTTTCAACCTCAATCATTTCACGCAAAGTTAAAATGCCGCGTGTCGCATTACGATAAGCATCAGGCTCTAAAATATACGTCCCAATATGAGTGTGCAGAGTATGAAGATTAAGATTAGGTGTCTCCATAACAAGGCGTGCCGCTCGAATGGCTTCACCATTGGCCATGGCAAAACCAAATTTTGTCCACACCGGTTTAATACCATTATCCATCCAAACGCGGATACCAACATTAACAGGCTGATCGGCATCTTTGACGAGCTTTTGAAGTTCTCCCAATTCATCCCAATTATCAATCTGAATAAGAGAGTGCTCTTCAATTGCTGTCTGCAAAAGTTCTTTGCTTTTATGAGGACCATTAAGAATGATATCTTTGCCTTCAATTCCTAAATTGCGGGCCTTGTGATATTCAAAATCAGAAACCACCTCAGCATTCCAACCTTCACTATGAAACACCTGGCAGATGGCATTGAGGTAATTTGTTTTATATGACCAGGCAAATTCAGTATTTTCATAACGATCATGAAACGCCTTGCGCATCCGCCTGGCTTTCGCCCGTAATGTCCGTTCTGAAAATACAAATAAAGGAGAGCCAAACTGACTTGTAAGCTCATCAACATGAATGCCATCAATTTCAGTGAAAACCGAACATTGGCTTCCTCGTGAGTAAAAATTACGGTCAATAGCAGCTTCTGGAGAGCGACCGAGTTCATCACTAATCATGGGAGGAAAATAAGTATCAGTCATTTTGTAACTTCCGTTTCAGAATAAGTAAGTTCCGTATCAGAATAAGAGTGACGGGCGCACCAAACGCCCTTTGTGGCCATTTCAGCCAGTTCAGCAATATCACCAACCACATCAATGCTATGGCGAATAAACATCTTGCCCGGCTCGCAAAGAGGCAATTTGGTAGTGGTGTTGTTTAAACGCATCTCAATAAGCTGGGCCGGCATGTTGCAACCTAGCTGAGAAGGGAAATCAATCCATGCGGGGAAACGCGGATTAATCTCAATGAGCTTATGTTGCCCATTGGCCGGTTTGATAAATTCCATTTCAAAGGGACCATTCCAGGCAAGCTCTTTCACAATGCGCTCAACCAAACGATCCAAATCCGGATCATTAATAACAATACCGGCAAAGCCTTTGCCTGTTTTCGTCACTAACATTTTACGGATTGAGCAATGACTTTGGATATTGCCTCGCCCGTCACCAATACCTGTGTAGCAATATTCTTCACCAACGATGGCTTCTTGCGCTAATAGCGGCCCACCCCACATTTTTAAAAGCTCATCAGCCACATGTCTTAATTCAACGACACTATTGACAAGATGCCCCTCATAAAACTTACCCTTGATAAAAAGCGGATAAGTTAGTTCTTCAGCAGCTTCTAAAAGGCTGTAAATATCAGCACAGGTCTTTGTTTGAGGACACGGGAAATGATTGTCATTACAAAATTGAGCAAGCTCTGGCTTGCTGCGCAATTTGATCGACTGGTGTGAGGGCAGCATTGTTTGAACGCCCCTCTCTCTAAGGTAGGGGATCAAACTGATAAAGTTTTCAATTTCAGAATCTAGACATGGAATAATCATATCTATTTTTTCAGATTGAAAAATAGTCTCCAGTCTCTCTTTTAAGGGCGGAATACCATTTCCAGGAAACGGCAAAGAATAAGCCGCATCCAGTTGATCCATCTCAGCGCTGTAAAGACCACTTTCCAAAGGATCATAAGAAAGACCAATAATGCGTAAATCTTGAAATTTACGCCGCAAACTACGAATAACAGCCCCACCCGGTTGCGGGTTATCACCGCGATGCAGGCCAGTAACAGCAATTGTGATGGGGGATGCATTCATGAGGGCTTACCTTCCCTCACTATTTTCTTTAAGCCCATTTGCAAGGAGAGAATTGATGAATAATTCAAGGTCCCGCATAATGGTGGCTCGATCAACACCATATTGTTTTTGAATTTTAGCAACTAAACTGGTTTCACTTTCACCATTGGCAAAGCTTTTCAAAATGCTTCCCGCAATCGGGCTAAGCCTAAAAAATGAACCAGTAACAGTATCAAAAACAAATTGATCATTATAAAAACGCAGACGCGGGTAAAGAATATTCCTTGCCTGTCGGATATCGATTTTTTTACCCATATTGATGCCTTTACTTACGTGACAGAGAGCGAACTCCGTTAAACATAATGGCAGTGAAAAAGCCTTCTTAAAAAAGCTTCCAAATAACCGTTTCAACAGTATCTGGGGTGTCGAACCGCCGTCTTATAGGAGAAAGTATTTGTCAAGGCATGAAAATTAGCAAGTTTTCTACAGATATATCGTTGCTTAAGGTAAATTTAACCATAAATAAATCAATGACTTGCGCAGATAAGTGGCAGGAAAACTTATATAAAGGCCGTCTGTTTACTATAAAAATAACCTGACCTTTTTTTGATATGTTTTACCGCCTAAACTCATCATTTTGATCATACGCCAATAGTATTTCCGGCTTAAATCAGAAACTATAGTGGATAAGGTCGTAGCTTAGTAGGATACCTCTAGAAAATTACATTCTAGTATGATCTAAATATGCTCTAGGGGTGTAATTAAGCCCAGTTTACAGCATGCCAGGCACGATCGATGTGTCAGGAATTAAGTTAATTCCAGCATTAGATCTTCAAAATGATGCATCTAATCCTGCTGCTGTATTTGTTATCAAGAGTAGTGCGTATCAGTCTTTTAACTTGGGCATTGTTGACAGAGGGGCATGCCATGAAACGTATTTTTGTAACTATTTTAACGACTCTTGCACTTACAGGGTTGTTCGCCGTTAATACTCTTAAAGCTGTGGAGCCACCTTCAGATGACAAATTCGCTGTTGTGATCTCAGGTGTAGAAGCCACAGAAAATGCACTACTATCCTATACAAATGTAATTGTTGGCTTAGATGGCAAGTTAGGAACTCCTAGTTTGTTACTGAGATTTAATGTTCTGCATGGACAATATGACTATACCTTCAATGCAATGACTGGCCTTGAGAATGATGTGGACTTTGTCCAGGGTGAATTCACTCTTGGTTATGGTGGTGTTTATAACGGTGTTTGGTTAGCTGCATATGTAGGCGTTGATTTTCAGGATCATGATCTTGATCTGGTTGACATAACAAATTCTGTATCAGGTACAGAAATCGGCGCCAAAGTCGTCGGTGAAGTTGTAAAGCTTGGCCATGAAGGAATGCATTACAGCGCTTATGGTACTTACTCAACAGCCTTTGATAGTTACTTCGCACGTTTGCGTTTAGGACGTCACATCAATCATGACTTAGCCATTGGTGTAGAAGGCGTTTTACTAGGCGATGATGAATGGGATGCAGAGCGTTTAGGTGCCTACCTTCAAACACACATTCATCTCGATTTTGCTCATATCAAACATACAGGTTTCTTAATCCTATCCGGTGGTTATCAATTTACTGATAATGAGGCGGGCCGAGCCGATGATTCTGAAGGCGGCTACGGAACTTTGCAATATAAGGTTCTGTACTAATCTGAAGTTTTTTAAGCACTTCATTTGATTTAAGACGATCAAATGATTGAATTTAAAAGAACGTGGTTAAACAAACTGCGCTCTTTTTTATGATTGGTTCTTTAATCTTTTGATTAAAGACTTCTATGACTTATTATTTTATTGATATGATTTTTGTTCCGTTTAATCAAAATGTAAATTAAAGAATGTCCACTCCTGGCACAAAGCACCAGTTACATTGAAATGAGTTATAAGGTCTGAAACAGCATCGATAGTAGACGTAGATACCCAGAGATCATATATCTATCTTTTCCCTAAAACCACGTCCCAATCTCTCAAAACTTCCAACAAACGGTTCGAACTTTTTATGATCGGGCCCACTACCATTTGCATAATACCTCCCCATTTCATTAGCCAACCTAGCAGCCGTTGGCGAGTTACAAGACAAAATCGATGGACTTGATCTCGTCTGTATTGAAAGTGGCGGCGATAATCTAAGCGCAACCTTTAGCCCTGAGCTTTCTGACTTAACACTCTATGTTATTGATGTTTCAGCCGGTGAAAAAATACCCCGTAAAGGCGGCCCCGGTATCACCCGCTCTGACTTGTTGATCATCAACAAAACAGACCTCGCCCCCATAGTTGGCGCGTCGTTGGACGTGATGGACCGAGACACAAAAAAATGCGCGGTGATAAACCTTTTATCTTCTCCAATTTGAAAACTGGTGAAGGAATTGCAGAGATTATTGAATTTGTAAAAAACGAAGGAATGTTGAGCTAAATTCGGAACGTGGATAAAATTCTCAAACAGAACAGCCCGTAATTTTATCGGCCTGAATTTTTCGAACTTTCAAAATAGGTACCTGTGTTTTACAGCAGACTTGTCTAGTTTGTGTTCTAAAACTTCAAGCACTCTCAAACCCAAGAAAGTCCGCCCCACTGAAGTTCTCAGGGGCTTGCATGACCTTTGTGCTTAGATAACCAGACTGCAGGCCAGAAATTACCAACATCCGTTCAGCGTCGTGAAGGTGTTGTACTTCAAGGACTGTATAAGGGCGTTGATAAACCCACGTCCTGTTTTCGATAGCCATCAAGTTGCTCGACGGCGGTGTCTCTTTAGTGAAGGCGAAGAAGTAAAGCGTGAACCCATTGCTCTCGACGGGTTGAATGGAAAGCGGTCTCATTCCCCACGAAGTGCAGGCTTCTTGAATGGGTCTAATGTCTGCAGTTCTCAGAGTGAGAAGGTTGAGATGCGCACCGCCTCCAAGGCGTTTCCGATCAACCAGCTCCTCTCGTCGCTCGCTCTGAAAGGTGTGTTCTATGAGTTCAATTGGAAACCCCTCGGGGTCTTGGAAATGAGCAAGATAGCCAACATCTCGAAACTGTCGCGGGACGCTAACTGAAACGCCCTTATCCGTCAATTGCTGATGCGCTAGCTCAATATTAGGGACGGCCAAAGCCACCTTCCAATAGAGATCATGAGGCCCAGCTTTATATGGCTCTGTCCCCGGCAAAAACTGAAGAGCCGCTTCAGCACCGCCATACCCGACAACATCGTCAGCCAATACTTCCATGCCGAGAACATCACGGTAAAATTTAAGCAGTTCTTTCGGATTTTGGCAGCGAATTCGAATGATTGCAATCTTGGGCATCAACCGTCCTCTTAGTAACATCTCTCTGGATCATTGTAACATACTACGAATGTTAGAACTTAACACTCTTCAGTCACACACTGTCTAAATTTCGCAAGCGATGATGAAGTCGGTTCCAAGTCGTCTCGCTACGTTCATAACTTCAAAAGCTTCACTCAAAGTCTCGGCACTTAATCCATCCTGGTCATCCGTTTTAATCAAGATCAAAAACAAATATTAATGCTCTGTTTCCCAATAGGGCGTGCCGTTAAAACACTCAACCAAGTGATCAACAAACATACGGATGCGTGGAGATAAATGGCGGGTCGGTGAATAAACCGCATAAATTGCCAGCTCAGACCATTGATAATCTGGCAATATCTCAAACAGTTCACCTGAGTGAATATATTTATATGCAATAAACCGCGGCAATTTAATAAGCCCCTTATTGGCTATCGCCGCTTCACAAAGAAAAGTCCCATTGGTGGCAATAAGACTTGGCTCTAGTTCTATTTGCCCCTGCTCTCCATCTGGTGCCCGATACTGCCAGGAAAGAGAGTTGTTATTGCCATAAGCACATTGTTGAAAATCGTACAAATCTTCTGGTGTTTTAGGCTGCCCCTTTTCTTTAAGCAAGGCCGGGCTTGCAAGTACCACTGTTGAAATATCTGCCAATTTGCGCGCGATTAAAGTTGAGTCAGCTAAGGCACCAATTCTTATGGCCAGGTCAATGCCTTCAGAGATCAAGTCTACCTTTCTCTCAGTATATTCAATGTCAAGGAGGATGCCTGGCTGCTTGTCCATAAAATCAAGAATAACGTTCCCTAAATGAAGAACCCCAAAAACCTCAGGCGCTGAAATCCGAAGCGTTCCTTTCAGGTTAATTTGTTCCTCCCCCATAAGGGCTTCCATCTCTTCCCAGTCAGAAAGGAGAGATTTTGAGCGTTCATAAAAAGCGTGCCCATGTGAGGTCAGAACAAGCTTACGTGTTGAGCGCACAATTAATTGTGTTTCCAACCGTGCTTCTAGCTCTTTTAATCGCCGACTAACGGCAGATTTAGCTATCCGTAATTGCTTTGCTGCGGCTGTAATCGACCCCGCTTCAACAATGCGGACAAAATTTTCTATCTCTTCATAACGATTCATTTGTTCTTTATATAAGAACAATTAGTTCAAAACAATGGGGATAGTGCTCATTTTCAAGACAGTGTAAAAGTTTAAACAAACAGATTAAGGAGCCTTATCATGGGTTTATTACAAGACGGAAAATGGGTTGATCAATGGTATGACACAGCATCCAGCGGTGGGCGATTTAAGCGCAAAGAATCTGTGTTTCGAAATTGGGTGACGAAAGATGGCGCACCTGGGCCAACAGGAAAGAGTGGTTTTAAAGCCGAGCCCAATCGCTATCATCTTTATGTCTCGCTTGCATGTCCCTGGGCGCACAGAACGCTTATTTTTCGTGCGCTTAAAGGATTGGAAAAATTGATTTCTTGTTCAATCGTTCATTGGTACATGTCCGAAGACGGTTGGACCTTTAAAGAAGGAGAGGGCGTTATTCCAGATACTGTAAATGGAGCGGATTATCTTCATCAAATTTACACCAAAGCCGATCCTGGTTATTCAGGCCGCGTCACCGTGCCGGTATTATGGGATAAGCAAACGGAGACAATTGTCTCAAATGAATCCTCTGAAATTATTCGCATGTTCAATTCAGCCTTTGATGAGATTGGTGCCGAGCCAGGTGAGTTTTATCCCGAAAGCTTGCGTGCTGAAATCGATGCTGTAAATGAACGTATTTACAGCACGGTCAATAATGGTGTGTACAAAGCTGGATTTGCAACAACACAAGACGCTTACAAAGAAGCCGTTATTCCCCTTTTTGAAACATTGGATTGGCTGGAAGAACGCCTCAGAAATCAGCGCTATCTTATAGGCGAGCACATAACAGAGGCTGATTGGCGGTTGTTTACAACACTTGTGCGCTTTGATCCCGTCTATGTAGGCCACTTTAAATGCAATATCCGCCGTATAGCAGATTATCCCAATCTGTCAGCTTATGTACGTGACCTTTTTCAACAAAATGGCATCGCTGAAACTGTTAATATGACACATATCAAAAATCATTATTACGCCAGTCATAAAACAATAAATCCATCTGGTGTTGTGCCAATCGGCCCTGAGATTGATTTTTTAGAACCTCATGACCGTGATCGCTTTTAAAAAGGAGAGTTAAAAATGAACACCCCCATCATTGCTGCGAAACATCCGATAAAAGCAAAACTGGAAGCCGGTAAAGATTATTATTGGTGCCGGTGCGGAAAATCTGCCAATCAACCTTTTTGCGATGGTTCTCATAAGGGAACTGATATATCTCCGGTGAAGTTCACTGCTGAGAAAAATGAAGAGGCGGCTCTTTGCCAATGTAAGGCAAGCGCAAATGCTCCTTTTTGTGATGGCAGTCATGTAAAGCTTACTGACTTAAATGTGGGAGATCCTGCTCCCAAGCCGGTTTTAAGTTCAGGTATCCCAGAGGCAACGCCAACGCCGGAAGAGCCAACTGTTGCACGCATTCATGAACTTGCAAAATATGGGCTTTCAAATGTTGGGCATCATGGTGAGATGGGGTCAATGGGGGTGCCACGAAAAGATCTCCCTCATTGGGATGATATTCAAATTCTACCGGCTCAAATGGCACGTAAACCTCTTTTAGACGATGCAGAAGTTGAAACCTCTGTGGTCATCGGGCCGCGTGCAAAAAAGCCTTTAAAACTAAACATCCCACTTTTCGTTTCTGACATGAGTTATGGGGCTTTGTCTGAAGAAGCTAAAATTGCACTCGCGCGTGGTGCTGAGCTTGCAGGCACCGGTATTTGTTCTGGCGAAGGAGGCATGCTTGAAGATGAACGTGCAGAAAATTCGCACTATTTTTATGAACTGGCCTCAGCTCAATTTGGCTGGCGTCCTGAATTGGTTGAAAATGTGCAAGCCTTTCATTTCAAAGGCGGGCAAGGCGCAAAAACTGGTACTGGAGGGCATTTGCCGGGAGAGAAAGTGCAAGCCAAAATTGCCGAAGTTCGTGGACTTGAGCCCGGCCAACCAGCGATCTCACCGTCGACTTTTAAAAACCTTGTAAGCGCTTCAGATTTTCGTGAATTCGCGGATGAAGTTCGTGAGCGGTCAGGTGGTATTCCCATTGGCTTTAAATTGTCAGCCAATCATATAGAAGCTGATATTGATTTTGCTCTAGAAGCCAGTGCGGATTACATCATTCTTGATGGACGAGGTGGTGGAACGGGAGCTGCGCCTCTTATTTTTCGCGATCATATTTCAGTCCCAACCATTCCAGCACTTGCCCGTGCGCGACGCCATCTGGATCGCAATAGTGAGGGTGATGTTAGTTTAGTGATAACTGGTGGGTTGCGAGTGGCTGAAGATTTTGTCAAAGCGCTCGCCCTTGGCGCAGATGCAGTTGCCATTTCAAATTCGGCCATGCAGGCCGTTGGGTGTATTGCTGCGCGTATGTGCAACTCAAACAATTGCCCTGCAGGCATCGCCACCCAAAAACCAGAACTGCGACAAAGACTGGATGTAGAAGTCAGCGCTCAAAAACTGGCGCGCTTTTTTAAGGCAAGTGTGGATTTGATGAAAGTGCTGTCTCGGGCCTGTGGTCATGATGACTTAAGCAAGCTAAATCCAAACGACATAACAACCTGGAAGAAAGATATGGCTGATCTTTCAGGCATACACTATGCCGGTATTCAATCATAAAGAGGAAGAAGAAGAAGGTAACTTATGTTCAGAGCCCTTGAAGAAATAATCAAAGGAGTTCCATCTGCTGATGGAGATGGTGTTAAGTTAACCCGTTTCATTGGCACTGCAGATTTGGATGTTTTAGACCCTTTGTTGTTACTCGACTGGTTTGAGAATGATAAATCTGATGGGGGAGGGGCAGGTTTTCCTCCTCACCCTCATCGAGGATTTGAAACTGTTACTTATATGCTTGAAGGCAAAATGTACCATAAAGATAATAAAGGGAATGAAGGCACCATCCACCCTGGAGAGGTTCAGTGGATGCGTGCAGCAAGTGGCATTATTCATTCTGAAATGCCTTTACCCGTCGATGGGAAATTTAAAGGCTTTCAACTTTGGCTCAATCTACCCGCTTTGAACAAAAGTGATCCCTCGAGCTATCAGCAGTTTCAAGGCGAGGATATTCCTGTTGAGAAGACGGAGACGGGGATAGAAATTCGTGTGATTGCCGGCACAACAGAAAGCGGTTTAGAAGGGGCTTTGAAAAATGATCTAACAGAGCCTTTGTTTCTGGATATCACAATGACAAAAGGAAAAAGCTTTGAGCAATCTATTCCAGATAGTCATACTGCAATAATTATGATGATTAACGGGCAAGCCGAGATAAGCGGATCTAAGATCGGCAAGGATGAACTTGGTGTATTAGGTGCTGGTGCAAAAGTTAGCATCATCTCGGAGAATAACTCACGCTTTCTTCTAATCGCAGGCAAACGGCTGAATGAACCAATTATCAGAGGAGGTCCCTTTGTTATGAATACCAAAGAAGAAATTCAGCAAGCATTTTCTGATTACAAATCCGGTAAATTTAAAAAATTCAAACTTATAAAATGAGAGGAAATAAAAAAGCTAGTTCCGATTTTAAGAAATATAAAATTTTTGTAGGAGTTTTATGTTCAAATACGATAAGTCTCAGAGTTAATGAAAGCTTCGAAGTTTTTTAATACGCTTTATACAATAGATGGGTTGCAATATTGATGATACCTACTTAATACTGACAATTAATTCAGAATGTTATTAAAAAATATTATTCCTGAAATAAAGTGATTTTGTAATTTCTATTATATTGTAGTGAGTTGAACTATTGTTAGCGTATTTCAAGTGCTTGGTTAGTTATTTTAAATATTCTTTGATTTCTGTTGTTCTTTTAGCTCATATGTTATTGTCTGCACAGAGTGCAGAAGCAGCAGAAGGGGGGGCTAGTTTCTATGTTCCTGGTCTTTACGGTGATACTGCAATTGCTGTAGCCCCACCTGCAGGGATCTATTTATTATCAACCACAATTCATTATCAAAGCGAAGCGGCCAACTCTCTTTTACCTGGTCAAATTGATAACAACATAGAAGCCACAACTATTGCACAACTGCTGCGTGGGTTCTGGGTCTCAGATGAAAAATTTTTGGGTGCGACAATGATGATGGCAATGCGAGTTGCTGCATTTGATATTGATGTGTCCGCTGATATTCAAACACAGTTTGGCGCCCTTCAATTAGATGAGAAAAATAGAGATTATGGGGATCTTGCAGTGATACCCTTGTCGCTTTTCTGGAAATTAGGAGATATTCATCTCAATCTTTATGAGGTTGTTAGTATACCAATCAGCAAATACACTCTGAATAGTTTTACCAATACAGGCCTGAACCATTGGGCGTTTGATACGGTCTTGTCAGCATCTTGGTTTGATCCTAAAACTGGAATAGAAATTTCTCTAGCACCAGGACTGATTTATAATACTAAAAATCCTGATACGAATTACAAGAGCGGTACGGAGTTTCATGTAGATGTTATGTTCAATTTGCATCTCAGTAAAGAACTCACAGTTGGCTTACATGGATCCTATTACAAACAGCTGACAGCAGACAAAGGTGCTCATCCCTCTTTAGGTTCATTTAAAGGGCGCTCATATTCTATTGGGCCAGCTATCGTATGGCATAAAGTGGTGGGGCAACAACAATATTATCTTTCCGCTAAATGGCTACATGAATTTGAAGCTGAAAATAAAGTTGAGGGTGATCTAACTATATTTACCATGGGCATGAAATTTTAAAGCCTAGAACTTGATTCATTTTATACCAGCCAATAGCAATAATGGGGCCCAAAAGAAGGGTTGCATAAATTGTAGGAAGTAACATCCAAGTTAGCCCTTCTTCTCTCCCATCACCACAAAAGATGCATTATAAATATTTGTATTGACAAGAGGCGGCACAATCATTTTAATAATGCATACTAAATACATCTTTAAAATGTGAGGGGCTATTATGCAACTTTATGTCTTGGCAATAAGCTTAAGCTTAATGAGCTTTGTTTCATTGTTTTTTATTTCAGCTGTTCTGGCTTCTGGAACAGAGAAAGTTATTTCGTCACCAGAAGAAAGAAGAAAAAAATATATTTGGATTATGTTCTTCGCTGGGATCATCATCACTTTTGCGTCTCTCTGGAGATACCCACACACCATCTCATCTTCTGTGCAGGCTCAAGCGATTAACGTAACCGGTGCTCAGTGGTACTGGGAAATTGATAAAGAAAAAGTGGAATTGGGCAAGCCTGTTGTCTTCAACGTACACACGTCAGACGTCAATCACGGGATGGGGGTTCTCAATTCTGACGGCAAGCTCTTGTTCCAAACTCAAGCAATGCCAGGCTATGTCAACAAGATCGAACATACATTCAAAAAGCCGGGCGAATATAAGGTCATTTGCTTGGAGTTTTGTGGTGTTGCTCACCATGACATGATCACAGAGTTCGAGGTTGTGGCACAAAAGGAAAATAAAAAATGATAAAAGCAACACAAGAACCTCACTCAAATTTAATCAAATTCACCATGCTTCTAGCAGGCGCTGTTCTCTTACTTATGATGATCGTCGGTTTGGTCATGCGCGCAGCACAGGGCGGAATGTTTGAATTAGATCCAGCAATTTTTTATCAACTGATGACAGCCCATGGCGCTGGCATGGTGGGGGCTGCCTCACTAACTGGCGCCGCGATCATGTGGTATTTCGTCAGCCGCTATGTACCTCTTTTAAAAGAAGTATTTGTCGTATTTCTCACCCTGTTTTTATTCGGTGTTGTTTTAATTCTGGGTAGCATCTCGCTTGGTCAATTTGGCGCGGGGTGGACATTTCTTTTCCCCCTACCAGCTATTTCCGGCGGTGCTTGGGCCGCAGGAGCAGCAGCTGCATTTATCATTGGGCTCATTTTTATCGGTGTTGGCTTCCTTTTGATAAATTTAGAAATTGGCCGAAAACTAATAACAGCTTATGATGGAATTGGAGGCGCGCTTGCATGGCCGGTGATCAGAGGAAAAATATCGCCAGATGATGCCCCGCCCCCAGCCATAGTCGCCAGTATGGCAACTATTATTTTCAATACAATTGGTATTGTGGTTGGTGCAGCCGTTTTAGTGTCTAGCTTAATTAATCTTTATGTGCCGTCTTTTGAAGTGGATGCCCTGCTTGCAAAAAATATGATCTACTTCTTTGGGCATGTGTTCATTAACGCAACCATTTATATGGCTGTTATTGCCGTTTATGAAATCATCCCTGAATATACAGGGAAACCTTGGAAAACATCGAAGGTATTTGCAATCGCTTGGTCGGCAATCATTCTATTCGTGATGGCAGTTTATCCTCATCACTTATTACAAGATACAGTGATGCCAGCATGGGCTCTTATTTTAGGGCAAATTGTATCCTACCTTTCAGGCATCCCCTTGCTAACCGTTACAGCCTTTTCACTCTGTTTATACTTGCGAGGCTCGAATATTAAATGGGATCTCGCATCAGCATTATTAGTGTTAGGTGTAGCCGGGTGGTCAGTCGGAGTTGTGCCAGCCATTATTGATGGCATGATCTCAGTGAATAAAATCATGCATAACACTCAATGGGTCCCAGGGCATTTCCACATCTACTTACTGCTCGGTGAAATTGCCATGAGTTTTGGCTTTATGGCTTATTTGATCAAAGAAGCAAAGTCATCAGAATTTAAAGCAATCGATAAAACCGCTTTTGGTATTTATCTCGCCGGTGGCATTGGCTTTACACTTATGTTCCTCATCTCTGGTGCCATGTCAGTTCCAAGAAGATGGGCTGTTCACGCAGAAGAATGGATGCTGCAAGATCGCATCGCAACAGCATTCGCTCTCTTGGTCATCCTTGGGACTTTGATATTTGTCGTCAGATATATCATTGGCATTTCTACATATCGGAGGACATAAAATAAAATGAATGCCTTCAAAGTTAATATTGTCATCATTCTTTTCGGTTCACTCGTCTTGTGGTTCACAACAGATGGATTGCAAGCCCTCACCTCTGAAGGAGCAAGGCGACTAATAATCGAAAAGCAAACCCCTATGATGCCAAATATAACATTGGAGACCATGACAGGAGCCAAGACGAGGCTTCTGAATGAGAGCGGGCATGTCACTGTCGTAGAATTTATTTACACAACATGCCCGTTCATCTGCCAAGTTGATGGGGGGTATTTAAATCGTTTGCAAAATGAAATTAAAAAAAGGGACTTAGGCGATAAAGTTAGAATTATTTCAATCAGTTTTGATCCCTTAGTCGATAGGATCGAAGAGTTATCTTATTACGCAAAACGCCATAACGCAGATGGACAAATATGGACAATAGTCAGGCCAAATATCGAGGATCTAAAACCTCTCTTAAAAGCATTTGGCGTGGTTGTCATTCCTGATACAGAGGGAGGGTATGTTCATAACTCAGCACTGCATATCATTGATCAACGCGGGCGCTTGTCGTTTATTCTAGATAGCAATGATGTTCAAGGAGCACTGAAAAACATTGGGCGGATGCTCCAATGACAGATAATAAAATGAAAGTCCTACTTGCCTCTTTGATCTTTACATTTTGTATATTATCAAGAGGGGCTTTTGAGAAAATTCCGCTCACACATATATTAGTGCAGCTGCCACTATTAATATCTGTCGGTTATCTCTTAGTGGATGAAAAATGTCTAAAATTAGGAGAATGGAATAAGGGAGGATATGCCTCTCTCTTGATAGCCATTTTTACCATAGCATTTTGGATGCTCCCAAGATCCATCGATGCAGCCATTTCTTCAAATTTAATGGAAATATTAAAATTTATAACAGTACCACTCCTCATTGGCTCGGCCCTAAAACTTGGGTGGGAGAAAGCCCATCCCATTTTAAAAGGGTTTCTAAAAGCACAAGCCATTTCAATGTTAGGGGTCGCAGCCTTTATCTATATTCACGCGCCAGTTCGAATTTGCATCTCTTATTTAGAAAATGCGCAGCAGGACTTAGGCTATGGTTTTTTATATACGGCCATTGCCCTTTCAGTTCTGTGGAGCGCGCCTTTGTTTTTTAGCCGGGAAGCAAAAAGCTACCACCTTCAACTATCAAAGGGGTGAAAAATGACAATAAAAGAAACGGTGCATTATTTCTCAGAGCTTTCAAAAGAGAAAGTTGAAAATTTACACAACAACCCCTGGGGCTTTTTAATTTCTAGTTTAATGGCAGGGGCGTATGTGGGGATTGGCATTTTGCTGATCTTCTCAGTTGGACAAGTTGTTGACCCTTCCATGCGTAATCTCGTAATGGGAGCAAGTTTTGGGATTGCACTTACCTTAATTGTCTTTGCAGGGGCAGATCTGTTTACAGGCCACACCATGTATGGCTCCATAGGTCGGTTAACCAATGCATGCAGTACAAGTGATGCGATAAAAATTTGGGCAACAACATGGGGCGGAAACTTAATAGGTTCATTAGGCCTTGCGGTTTTATTTATAATTGGAGGTGGAGGTGTCGTGCTTCAAGAAGGAGGAGACGACCTATTACACCTTATCGCATATAAAAAAATGTCAAGCACTGCACTTGAGTTAGTTGCACGTGGAATGCTCTGCAATTGGCTTGTTTGCCTAGCCATTTGGGGAGCAGCCAGAACCAAAAGCGATACAGCAAAATGCATTATTATCTTTTGGTGTCTTTACGCTTTCATCGCTTCAGGTTTTGAGCATAGCGTTGCGAATATGACTGTTTTCTCATTAGCTCTTTTATCCGAACATTCAGATAAAATAAATTTTCTCGGCGCTCTTCATAATCTCTTTTGGGTAACAATTGGCAATACAGTTTCAGGGGTAATTTTTATGGGAGCCGGTTATTGGTTCGCAGCAGGTAAACCAAACTATAGAGACTTGTCGAAGCTTCAGAACTCAAAAAAATATTGAGAAATATTGACCTGAATAGCCTCATCCCAGAGGAATAAATCTGCGGCGACTGGTTATAAAAAAGGGGCTAAAAGCCCCTTTTTATTCACGCGGATTTTTGCCAGATAGTCATTTCTGACAAGGTATGCTGGTATTTCCGAGCTGTTTCTCTAATGACAAAGGGAATGTCAATTGGCTCTTGTTTTAATGTGAACTCAGGGGCGAGGAGGTCCGTTAGCCCCTCAAGAGTTGTATAGTTCTCGCCGGTGTCAGCTTTAAACCCACCAATCCAATTTTCTTTCGGTGTAAACTCTTCAAGCCAGGTGTAAGGCGAAGCAAGAACAAGCATACCACCAGGGCGGATGCGTGTTTTGATGAGGTTCAAGAACTTGGCTGGGTCGTATAACCTGTCAATGAGGTTACCTGCAAAAACCAGGTCATAATCATTGAACTTTTCAACCAGGTTACAAGCATCACCTTGCATGAAGTAAATCTTATTTTTGATTTCTTCATAGTCCTTGAAATCTTCAAGTTTAATTTCCTTATAACTTACCAAGTCACCTTGATCCTGAATGACATAGCGCTGGGCACCATTATTCTGCAGGTTCGTTGGTGGCTCAATGAGGCGAACAGAGAAATCAACTGCATCCACATGGTCAAAAAGTTTAGCAAGCTCAAATGATGAGCGACCCGTAGCGCAACCAAGGTCGAGAGCGCGTTCTCTCTTCACATCTGAATGTTGTTCAAGAACCGATTTGACTTCCTCAATGCAGGCCACAGGGAAGTTTGGAACATCATAATAAGTGTCACCATAGTGGAACTCGATATATTGAGAGACCATGCTATCGGTTTCATAGATGTTCATTTTCTTTTGTTTAAGCTCTTCACCTTCAATATATCTCAGGCCTGCATGTTGGAAAAAGTGGCGGCGGAAGGCATAGCGGCTGTCTTTAATGGCGTAGTTGCCTGTAGACGCCCAACAACCGCCTTTAATGAGGTTGTGTTTCCCGTCAAATGTCGGTGTAGAGAAATCATCATAAGCCTGATGTACTTTAAAGCCATCAAAACCATCAATGGGAGTTTCCGTCCATTGCCAGACATTGCCAATAATATCGCAAAAGCCACTTTTATGCTCATGAGTGGTCACAGGGCAAGATGACATG
>CAXIBI010000039.1:0-20099 GCA_964022305.1 uncultured Hyphomicrobiales bacterium
GTCCGACTTTTCAGACAAGAATTCGCTTAAGAAAATAGCGCATTCCTGAAAAGTTATTGGGCTTTTCAGATGAGAATTCGCTTTAAGAAACCGAGTTTTTCCTGTGAGGTTTAAACGGGAAGAGTTTTAGAAATAGTATTTGTAAACCCATTTGTATTGCGTTGGGGGATGTATGAAAATCGGGATCGGGAGGCTCTCTTTTTTAAGAGAGCTAGCGGCTGTGACGGCTATGACAGCATTATCTGCATACGGGATAAATTCTACAAGGGGTGAAACAGCCTTTCCATTTGGTGGGCTTTTCATTGGCTCTGCACTGGCAGCACCGGCAGATGAAGCGGCAGCACAACAGCAAAAATTAGAGAAATATCAAAAGCAAAAAGATGATGCGGCTTTTGATGAGCTCACCAAGACACGTAAAACGCCTCCCACACAAAAGAAGAAAGCTAAAGACCAGGAGGCGCCCGTTGATATCGCTCCCCGGCAAAAACAATCTAATGCTGAGAAAGACCGGTGCTTTAAGATTAAGTCTGTTGCTCTTGAAGGTGCCACTTTACTTCCCTCTTATAAAACAAAGGCTATTATCTCTCCGTTTGAAAATAGCTGTGTTGGTTTAAAAGAGATTGCCTTTCTTATTCGCAGTCTTACAGCTGCTTATATTGAAAAAGGCTACGTGACGTCTCGGGTCTATATTCCTGAGCAGAATATAAAAAAGGCGCAAAAGCTACGTTTGGCTGTTGTTGAGGGCACAACAGAGGCTATCACATTTAATACACCTCAAGATGGAACAGAGCGGCAAGTGGCAACGGCGTTCCCTCAGCTTATTGGTAAGTCTTTGAACCTGCGCGATTTGGAGCAGGGGATTGATCAGTTAAACCGGCTTGCTTCTAATGATGCAAAGTTAAAAATTGCTCCTGGTACGAAGCCTGGGCAAAGCATTGTTAAGCTCTCAAATAAACTTTCAAAAAAATGGGGAGTTAGTCTTAGCAGCAATAATTTAGGCCAAGATTATACCGGGCGTTATAAAGCGAGCTTGCGTCCTTATTTTGATAATGTCTTTGGCATAAACGATCATTGGAGTTTTGGTTATGAGCGCGCGAGTGTGCAGCGCCCCTTTCGGTTTCGGGATCGCAAACGGTTTGGTGAAACTGTATCCGGTGCCCTCTCTCTTCCCTTTGGCTACTGGACGCTTTATTTAGATGGCTCTCACTATCATTATAAATCCTTTGTGCCTGGTGCGTTCTCTAATCTTGGGACTTCTGGGGAATCAAACCAATTACGGGCCACGATTGACAGAGTGATCCACCGGGATCAGGTGAGCAAAACGTCTCTTAGTGCAAGCCTGACTTATAAAGAGACTGAGAACCTGATTTTAGGTAATCGTATTGAAACAGGGAGCCGGGCGCTCACCGTTGCCAATTTAGGGTTTACACATACACGTGCCATGTTGGGTGGTTCCTGGGCGTTTAGTGCCTCATATGAGTTTGGGCTCGATTGGTTTGGGGTGCTTGATGATGACCAAAATCCGGATCCACAACGTGCGCAGTTTGAGAAACTTTCTGCTTCGATTAGTTTGCAACGCCCGTTCAAAGTTCAAGACTTGCAATTTATTTATCATGGGCTTTTGTCTGGCCAATATTCTGATGATCCGTTGTTTGGCTCTGAGCAAATTTCTCTTGGCGGGTATTATAGTATTCGTGGGTTTCGAGAAAGCGTGACCTTTGGCAATAATGGCCTGTTTGCTCGCAATGAACTAGAGCTTTATTTGCCTCCTATTCCGGACCCTCAGCAACGCGAAATATTCGGGCAATTTTCAATTTTTGGCGCTGTAGATTATGGCCGCATTTATGGACGAGAAGAGCATGCCTTAGAGACACAAGATGTTGCCGGCTGGGCGGCAGGTGTGCGCAGTTCTTATGGCAAGCTTAATTTTGAACTCGCAGTTTCAGAGGCGATTGAAGCCCCTGATTTTGTTGGAGATGAAACTTTAATTTACGCCAAAGGCGGCGTGAATTTTTAGACGCCCTAAGGGCGATTAATTTGGCCCCTGAAGGGGCTGTATGTATGTGCCTGTTTTGCAAGGGCTCAATATTAATCATACTAATGCTCCTTAGGGGCTCATACAAATGTCCCTTAGGGACGAGGAACTAAGATGATGTGGCAAAGTCAATTTTCGTCAGTTTTCAATAAGGTTCGTAATATCAAATGGGGCTTGTTTGTTCTCATTAGTCTCATCGGTGTTAGCACGGGGATTGTGTTTCAGGCGACAGCGGAAAATATAACGCCGGCCAATAACAACACCAGTGTGGTTGCCGCGCCCAATGGTGTCCCTCTTGTTGATATAGCTCGGCCAAATGCTAAGGGACTTTCGCACAATCTTTTCCGCGAGTTTAGTGTTGGCACGCAAGGGGCGATTTTAAACAATTCAACTCAAGAAGCCTCTCGATCTGTTTTAGGTGGTGTTGTGCCGGGTAATCCTAATCTGCGTAATGGGGCCGCGAATGTTATTTTAAATGAAGTGACGGGTGTTTCCCGCTCGCAATTAAATGGCTATCTGGAAGTTCATGGACACAGCGCCGATGTGATCGTGGCCAACCCTAATGGGATCACTTGTAATGGCTGTGGGTTTATCAATACGCCGCGGGCTACGCTTACCACCGGTATTCCTGAGCTTGATGGCAATGGCAACCTCACAGGCTTTCGTGTTGAAACTGGTGATGTCACCTTTGGCACCTTAGGGGCTAATTTCTCAGATATTGATATTGTCGATGTTCTTAGCCGCAAAATTTATATCAATGGCCGAATTGACGCCAAAACCCTGCGCCTGATTGCCGGACATAATCGGGTTAATTACAATGATGTTGAAAATCCCACAGAGCTTTCTACTTCTACATCAAATGAAATTGTTATCGATAGCTCGCTGCTGGGGGGAATGTATGTTGAGCGCCTCAGCATTGTTGCTAATAACAAAGGCACCGGTGTGCATATGCGCGGTGATATGGCCTCATCTGTTGGTGATATTTCTTTGCGGGCTGATGGCTCGATTACAGTGGGGCGGGTCTCTTCTGGGCGAAAGTTGACCATCCGCTCAGTCAATAAAACTGTGAGTGGTACGCGTCTTACTTCAAAAAGCGCACTTCAAGTTACGGGCAAGGAAGCCATTTCTTTTGATGCCATTTCTTCTGATGCCACCATTGATGTCAGAAGTGAAGGAGACAGCGTAACTATCGGCCAAGCCTCAGCCTTGGGCAATATTACGATCTCAGGCTTAAATGATTTAATGTTGGACCTAGTAGAAAGTGAGCAAAATGTAACGCTTGTTAGTCATGCCGGGAACATCAATATCACGGATAAAAGTAATTCTGGTGGTGACACTACTATCACTGCAAAGCAAAACATTACGGCGGATAAGATATTCTCTGATCAATCTGCTTTAATTGAAGCTGACGGGGATTTATTTATAAATCAACTACAAGCACTTGATGACATTACTTTGAACATCTTAGGTGCTGTGACTGGCACAGGTAGCAATGACCTTATCGAAGCAGGTAATAACCTAACAATTGAAGCAGCCTCACTTGATGTTAACCGTCTGTATGCTGGCAATATTTTGGATGTAACGGTAGGTGGGCATCTTCAGGTATCTGAACTCATCGGCATTAATGGTCTGATTGCATCTGGACAAAACCTGACACTCGGAGAAGCTCGTAGTAATGGCGATATTTCATTAACCGCGAGCAATCAGCTTGCTGCTGAGCGCATAGAAAGCACACAAGATGTGACATTGAATGTTGGTGCTTTGTTAATGGACAATGCTGCAACTATTATTTCTAATCAAGATTTATCAATCACCATTTCAGGAGACTATGTAAACAATATACTGATTAGCGCTATAGGGACATTCAACCTTAATGTTGATGGGAATTTAACCAACAATAATACCATTGAAAGCATGCTGAACTTGATCATTGATGTAAATGGTCGGTTTGAGAATAATGATGCCATTGGTAGTGGTGGTGACCTGCTGATTAAAGCGGATAGCATTTACAATAATGAAGCGGTGATCTTGTCTGTTGGCAATATGACGTTGCAAGGCCGGGGCGCATTGGGGACCAAAACCAGTTTGGTTCAAAATAATTCAGGTAACATTGAAACCTTTGGCGGTGACTTGACCATTTATGCTAACAGGCTTGAAAATTTGGGGGATTTTGTTGCCACAAATGAGCGCACTGTTTACGCAAATAGAATTAAAACTGGTACGCCGCCGCCTGTGCCTTACTATCCCAGTTATGCATGCCCGGAATGTTATAATCAGCTATATGATGGTGGGCGCACCTATCAATTTGTTTTTATTCCTAATATTGATGAAATCAATCGCATTTTAGAAGAACGCGGTGAAACACCTGATCAGTGGCAGGATACCTATTGGGAGCAATATGTAGGAACTTATGCGAATTACGACCCTGATGTCTGGTCATTTCAGGTACCTGATGAAAGCCATAATTACCCGGCTGGTTCATCATTAGATGTAATCACTGATATTGATACATTGGTCAGCTCTAACCCTGCGACTATAGCGACTCATAATGGTGGGAACATTAACCTCATTGTTGATGACATCTTAAATGATCACAGTTTCATCAGCTCATCTGGCAACCTAACTGTTGAAGGGAACACGCTGACCAACATAGGTTCGGAGCTTTACAATACATTGTCTGTGCGAAGTACGGGTAACAATCAAGGCTTTCGTTCGCAAGGTTGGGCAAATTACTGGAATCCTCCAGCTACGAAAATTGTTTCACGGGATTTGGTGGCGTCTGTTCCTTCGCTAATTGGAGCGGCAGGCACCATTGACGGTAATTTACAAAATGAATTCACTAATGTGGGCCAAAATGTAACGGATATAACAAGCCTTGATATTGGCCAACAATCAACAGGCATCATCAACACAGGTATTGATACCACAAATGGCAATACTGTTATCAATATTGATAATGGCTTTTTCCAAGATGCTCCGACTGATAGTGGCTTTGTTTATGAAACGCGTTTTTCTTTTATAGACACGAGCAAGTTCTTTGGTTCACGCTATTTTATGGATCGGATTGGTTATTATTCTAATCAAAGTTTCCATAGTGATAATGGCTGGGGGTTCCGTGGTAACAGAACAGATGCCCCCTCGAACACTCCCCCTCCTTATGGGGCGATTGGAGCCTATAATGATGGACGCGGTTATACTCCTGACAATCAGGTTCGTTTCTTAGGGGATTCTTATTTTGAGCATCGCCTCGTTCAAAATCAAATTTTACAACTGACAGGTAGGCGTTATTTACATCGTTCAGAGACAGATGAAGCTGAGCAAATTAAAAAGCTAATCGATAATGCTGCTGAATTTGCAAAAAATGCAGAGCTACAGTTTGGTGTTGAGTTAACAAAAGCGCAAATTGCAGCCTTAACCGAAGATATCATTTGGTATGTCGAAAAAGTTGTGAATGGCCAAAGAGTTCTCGTTCCTCAGGTTTATCTCTCTAATGATACAAGATTGCGCCTCCTTCCCTCTGGAGCGATTGTCTCTGCGGCAGCGGTTCAATTAAAAGCAGGGCGCATTGAGAATAAAAAAGCCACCATTGAGGCGCAATCGCTTAACCTTGAAAGCGAGACAGATATTGTCTCTAGCAGCGGGGTGATCCAAGGCGAAGATGTTTCTCTCAAAGCTGGGCAAGATGTTGTGCTTGAAACAGAGACCACTGAAATTGGTGATGGTGAAAATGTTGTTGGCACGGTCGTTGGTTTAAGAAATCAGGTTAAAGCCTCTGACAAGCTGAATATCGAAGCAGGCCGGGATGTTGTCACGAAAGGCAGTGATATTTCTGCTGAAGGTGATGCAAAAATCATCGCTGAACGCCATGTAAAAATCCAGGCCTTAGAGGCAAACCAGAAACATAATTATGAAGGTGGTGCCGGTAAGAAAACATATACCATCAATTCATGGAGCAAGCGCCATATTGGCTCAACTGTTCTGATTGATGGTAATTTAGAGATTACTGCGCGTAGTAAAATTGAAATTGAATCAAGCACAGTTTCTGCGGGGCAGGATCTTAAACTTGATGGCAAAGATGGCATTGATATAACCGCCAAAGCTGATGAATCTTATTCTCATTTTGAAAGTAAGAAAAAAGGTTTCATGAGCAAATCTCATCGGATCGAAGAGACATATAAAAAGGATCATAAAGGTTCACTCGTTACCTCAGGCGGTGATACGACGCTGACAACAGAGAAAGACATTAACATTGCTGCCTCTGGTCTTCATGCTGAAAAAGACCTGAAGCTCAATGGTGATAATGTGAATATTGATACCAAAATCAATATTCATGATGAGTATAAATATCATAAAAAATCTGGCTTTTTTGCTGAAACGGGTAAGGGGAGTTTCACGGCTGGGTATCGCAAAGAAAAACACATTACAGATACTGACACGGCCACACATGTGTTAGCCTCGCTGAGCGCTGGTCAAAGCGTGATCATCACAGCTGTGAAAGATATTGACGCAGACGCACCCCTGATTGCGGCCAATGACAATATTGAACTCACCGCTGGCCGAGATGTGAGCATTAAATCCGTCCAAGATCTGTTTGAGCATCATGAAAGCCATAAGGTCAGCCAGTTCGGTGTAACGGTCTCTGTTTTTGAAAATGTTACCTCTTCGATTAAAGCCTTTACTGAATTTGATACAGGCAAAGGTGATGGCGGAGCCAAAGCCATTGCTACAGTCTCCTCAACGCTACGTGCTATTGATGCGGTTAGCACTTTAGCTGGCGGACATTTGGCGGGTGTCAATGTGAATGTTGGCTTCTCTTCAAGCAAATCAACGCTGGATCAAAGTTATAAAACTGCCAAAGGTGGTGTGCTGCAAGCTGGTGAAGATGTGAAAATTGATGCGGGCCGAGACATCAACACTGAAGGAACCACAATCATTGCCGGCCGGGATGCTGAGCTAAAAGCGGGCCGTGATTTGAACCTAAAAGCGGCGGAAAGCACAAGTGAAGAAAAATCATCAGAGAAATCAAAATCACTTGGTGTTGGTGTTACTGTTGGTGTTGGAATTACGGGTATAGGTGTTTCTGCGGGTATTAATGGTTCTAAGTCAAAAGCCAATAGCGAAGGCGAGAGCAAGAGCTATACAAATACCAAGATCATAGCGGTTAGAAGCGCGGATCTCACTTCAGGGCGCGATACCAACCTTAAAGGTGCACGGGTTGAGGCTGAAGAACTTGCAGCCAATGTTGGGAGAAATTTAAATATTGAAAGTGTTCAAAACACCAGCAAGTTTAAATCCAAATCAAAAGGTGCGTCTTTTGGTCTTTCTACCAGTCTTGGGGGGTATTCCACTGGCATTAACATTACACCAGATAATCTCCTTAATAACGCGCTGAAAAATGGTGATGGCCAACCGATTTATAACCCTAATGGAGTTGGCGGTTATGGCTTGCTGGGTGATGGCAAGATTGGTGGCTCGTCATGGAACATTGGGATCAATGGCTCTAAGGGGCAAGGTGACTTTGCCTGGGTGCAAGAGCAATCTGGCCTGGTTGGTGAGGGCAAGGTGGATGTTACCGTTGGTGAAAATACTGACCTTAAAGGCGGTATCATTGCGTCGAAATCAAAAGAGCTAACACTCGACACAGGCACTCTGACCTTTAGTGATTTAGCGGACAAAGATAAATCTAAAAATGTTGGTGGCTCGATTTCTGTGGGTGGACCGCTAAGTGGTGGCGGCAATGAGAGTGAAGGCAAAATCGGTGGTGCCGGTGACCTCAGCGTTACAGTCGAAGGGCAATATGCCAAGAAGGATAAAGAAGGCGTAACCCGCGCGACTGTCGGGGAAGGTGAAATAACAATAAGAGACACCGAGAAGCAGAAGGAGCTTGAGGAGAGTGGTCAAACGCAGAAACTTGCTAATCTAAATCGTGATCTTGATAAGGCACAAGAGGTGACGAAGGATGAAGAAACTGAGATCAACCTTTATGTAAGCTCCAGCTCACTAAAAACGCTCAAAAAAATCGGAGAAGCAGCTGCAAACGCCATTGATAATTTGGTGAATGAAGGCAAACTCAGTGCAGAAAGCGGTGAACGGGTTAAGAGCGTTGTTGAAGCTTTACAAGATGTGGACCCTGAGACATTAGCCGCTTGTGGTGGATCTCAAGGCTTTAATCTCTTAGATTGGCTCATTAGTCCAGCCTATGCATCTGATGGTTGTACGATTAGATTTAAAGATAAGCTGATTAATCTTAGTTCTGAAGAGTATGCAGCTGCTCGTTCGGCCATAGTTCAAGCTGCTGAACAAGGTATAAAAAATGAGCTTAAAATCATTCAAGTTCTTGAGGCAAAATCATCTTTAACAGACGCAGAGGTGTTAGAGCTTGCAGGCGCGCAATCTAGATTAAGAGAACATGCAGCCCATTTTGAACTTTGTTCCGTTGATCCTGGTAGTTTACGTAATTCTGGTTTGTTACCCAATACACAGTTTTATAACTCTACTCTTGCAATGGCTGAAAATTATCGCCTAGGTGGCGATGCCATAGCGGCACAACTGAGTGATCCTCAAAAGCTTCAAGATCTACGCAAAACAGATCCTGGAAAGTTTCGCGCTGCTTATTTTGCTGCATACAGTGGCGATAGTTCTGCTTTAGACGGCTTGTTCCTTATTAATGGAATTGCACAAAATGCCGAGTCCACACCAGAACAAAACAAAGCATCACTAGATCAAGCTTTTGAACATCTGAAGGGAGGCCTATTCCCAAATGATATAACTGTTCTTAATGCTGATCATCTTCGTGTTCAGCAAGCTATGGCTGAATTTGGGCAAGATCTTTCACCTGAAGATAAGCTCTATTTGCTAAATCGCTTAGATACTCATTTGAATGAAGTTTACAAGCCTGCTGTTGAAGGCAGTGTCAAACAAGCTCAGGTGCTTACAGCTGGTGTGGCAGCAACGTTGCTGGGGGTTCAGATAAGCCCTCAAGTTCTTTCTTGTTTAGCAGGGCCTGTCTGCCGCGCACAAGTTTACGCTGCAGCTAACGAAGCTCTAGCTGCAGAAGTCGGACTTCTTGCTCCTGTTGGTAGTACTGCGGCAATTTCAGCTGCCAAGTCGAAAGTTGTGACTGAGGCAGCTACGGAAATTGCTGAGTGGTGGGTGCCAAAGAGAACAATAACTGATGTAAACAAGCTTTTTGATGAACTTAATCAGGGTGTTTCTTCAATTCGCTCTAGATACTTAAATACTGATGGAACTGTAATTGCAGGTAGAACAAATATTGATGGCCTTCCTTCCATTAGTATAGAAGGGAAGTCTGGTGGTTTGTATAGAGATCCAAATGGTAAGTCTAGCTGGCCACATAGTGATGGTTTTTTCCAAAATCGATCAGGATTTAGAGGGGCAAAAGATGCAGAAGTCGATTTTGCTAACAATTTACATAGTGTTATTTCTGAAAAAGGACTTTCAAGAACTCAAGTTACTGGAGAAGCTTATTTTTCTGTTGAAAGAACAATGTGCTCGGCTTGTTTTGCTGGGTTCAATCCGAAAAATCCTGGTGCTGGCCCAGGAGTAATACATCAACTATCCACACATTATCCTAATTTAAAAATTATTATTAATGATCCTGTTCGGGGTATTGTTAAGGTACAAAATGGATTACTATTAGACTAGTATTTAAAGGTTTTTTATATGGTAGATAAAGCACTATTGAACAGAATGGATAAGTTCGAGGTTTCAGGATTTGAAAAAGTTAAACTGAGAAAAGATTTTTTTCTACTTTTACTAAATTTGACAAAGTGGATTAACTCAAGAATAACTTGGAATAATGAAAAATTGGAATTTGCAAATTCTGTTCTTGAAGATCTAGAAGCAGCTCTAAATAATAATCAGAAAAGTGCTGAATACTTTTGTGGAGATTATGCTGATAACGTGTATGAAATATACGGAAATTATGATCATAATTATGAGCGTTTAACAGTTGAAGAAAACGCTGTTTTAGTATGGGGCTATGTCTTTGAAATATGCCGAAATCTTGTTGCTTTGCATGACATTGAATCAGGAAAGGATAGCTCCATATACATGGATGGTGAATTTAATTTGAAATGGATGCTTCCATTAATCGAAGCAGTATCTCGTACAAAACTAGTAACACAAGAATCGGTTCAAGAATATTTTGACAAATTTATTTCGTCAAAAGAAGATACTCTCTTGGACCTTAATAATTACAATGCTATTTTAGAATTACGGTGACGAATTACGGTGACAGTTTACTTAGAATTACGGTGACAGTTTACTTAATTCATGTTTTCTAAATTACCGTAACAGTTCACTCAATTCATCATTCCTCTATTTTCTCATCAGAAGCATGTACTCTTTTGCTCATCGGGCCGTAGATGAGATCAAGGAACTTAAAGTTTCGAGGCTTGGTCATAACTTTACAACTCACATCAACATCGCGAATAGGGCAAAGCACAATCAGGCCATCAGGGTAAAATGTCTTATCACCGCACTTAACATTAAATTTGAGGCCATTTTCTTTTGTGACTTCGCGAGTGAGGCTTTGTAAGTTGCAATTTGTTTTATAGTTCACCAGAACTTTGATCGAACCATCTTTAATGTCAGGGTTAGCAGGCGCTGCCTTTACCCCTGAGAGGGATAAAGTAAGAGCGAAGGCTGTTAACAGATGGCAGGCATATTTCATTCTCACGTCCTATTCTTTCTTCATGAGGATGTTATCTATGATAATCATTTTTTACAAAAATGCGCGTTATTTATTTGTAAATAATGAACCGCTTGAAGCAAAATTGGCATTCATCATCACCAAACCTTTTTTGCCGATGAGTGCAGGTGTCTAACGAGCATTCATGATAAGGACACCTGGCCCTAAAAAAACAAGATCGCAAAAAAGACAAGAATAAATCGTTTGTTGTGTGAGAGTATGTGACAAGCTAATCAATGGAGCTAAGCCCATGTCTAATACAACTCTACGACCAGGCAAAATTGTGGATGCCCCCTTGCTTGCAAAACTCGTCAATTATGCAGGCGAAGGTCTCCCCCTATATCTTTGGGAGCAAATGGCAGGTGACGGGCAAACAGGATGGGATGTTGGACAAGAACGAGCCTCTCGTGATAGCGGCAGCTTTTCTTATCAAAACACAACAATGATCGAATATGATAGGCAACCAGCTGGTTGTCTCATCGGATATGAAATTGCTAAAACTGCCGAGCCAATAGCTGAAGACTTGCCTCCCATGTTCGTCCCGCTTCTGGAGCTTGAAAATCTAGCGCTGGATACATGGTATGTGAATGTACTGGCCGTTTCGCCAGAGTTTCGCAATTTAGGCCTTGGCTCTGTCTTGTTAAAAAAAGCAGATGAAATTGGAGCAAGCTTAGGAAAGGCCGGCATGAGTGTCATCGTGGCAGATAACAATAGGGGCGCAAGAAAGTTATATGAGCGGTTTCAATTTAAAGAGCGCGCACAACGGCCCATGGTGAAAGAAGGATGGGTAAGTGACAATGAATACTGGGTGCTCTTGACCAAACAATTTTAACGAGGCGTCAAAATCTCAATATTAAAAAAAAATTAGAGGGCATGGCGCCCTCTAAAATTGTTAAAAGATAATCGGTCAAGCTTACTTATATTTCGCAGCCGTAATGAATTCACCAAATGCTTCACACCAGACAATCACCGTATTATATTGAGAGATGTCAACGCCTTCAGGAACTGTGAGAAGAAATCCATCAAATGTTTTCACATCACCAATTCGAACAGTATCATTTTTGATTTTCAAAAATCCGGCTTCATCCTCAATAAACTCTTTTGCTAGATAAAGCTTATAATCAGGGCCAGGCGCTAACTTGCCTTCATGCACGATTTTTTTGTCAGAAAGAGAGACCTTTCCCTCACCCCAATGAAGGAAGTCACTTCCCTTTAAGTCTCTTTTGAATTCAGTTTTATATTGAGCTGATTGCGCCGTTTGGCTGAGCATAGCTTTATCAATACTTGGTGGTGCTGTTAAAATAGGTAGTAGATAAACCCCAAGTGCAAAACCTGCGGCAAGCATTGCCAAGTGCGTGCCAGCTAAAAAAATCCAACGTAACATTAAGTTAGTCTCCCCATGCAAAACTTACATAATCACTTATTATAAAAATATATCATGACATAAAAAACAAGCGATGACACTAGGCCGCAGACTCATAAATTAGCTATTTTTGGTAAGAGCCAATTTGGTTGTATATTAGAAGCAAAATTGCAGGAAATATGGTTTATTTGCAAGATTTTGCGACGCTAGATACGACCAAATTGGCCTTATCCTTCGGACGCTCTCACAAGCTGCTCCTGGCGTCGTCAAACAACTTATATGGGGAATGATCCCGTATTGCGTTGTTTTCCTAGCCAAAAACAGCTTGTGAGGCGCCAAAAGTAGTTAATTTATGAGCCTACGGCCTAGAACTAAAATGTAGAGTTAAAGAGGTCCGAAGTTTTGATGAAAAATCATTTGCAAATTGTGGTGAGTTATCTTACCTGAAAACAAAATTTGGAATTCTTTTCAAGAAGGGAAATCAAATGGCCATCGTTATTCATCACAACCCAGAATGCGGCACATCACGCAATGTATTAGAGATCATTCGTGCCTTTGCCGAAGAGCCTGTCATTATTGAATACATCAAGGAAGGTTGGAGCAAAGCTCAATTGCAAGCTCTATTCGCCGCTGCTGATATCACACCAAGAGAAGCGCTAAGAACAACTAAATCACCAGCGGAAGAACTCGGCTTAATAGATCCATCTGTTTCAGATGAAGCTCTTCTAGAAGCCATGCTTGAGCATCCAGTGCTAGTGAACCGCCCAATTGTTTGCACGAAAAAAGGAGTGGCGCTTTGCAGGCCTTCTGAAGCGGTATTTGAATTGCTAGATGTCCCTAAAGGAGCAACCTATACCAAAGAAGATGGTGAAGTGATAACGGCACCATAATTTGGCCACTGAAGAGAAACGGTGTTGTTAAATGATGGAAGCGGTGCCAGAGAAAAAAATACCCATCCATCTTACGAAGCTATTCTAGCTAAAAGATGAATGGGTAAGGTACCATAAACGAAGTGTTCCCTCTATTTATGGCAATGGATTTAATTGAAAGGCAAGAACAGCTCTGATCGAATGCATTTCCCCATCTAAGCTGGCAAAAGAGTTGCCGCGCAGAATATTCTCAACTTCTGTATAGCGACGGCCTCTTCTATTTCGAATGCTTCTATTCGTGGAAGAATAAGCTCCGCCAGCTGTGTCATCATCAAAATCTGTGTAACGATATTCAAATTTAAAGGAAACGTTACGAGATAGCTTGGTCTCAATACCAGCACCAAGAGTTAATCCATCAAGCTCATCAGGGAACGCAAGCCCGGCACTGTTTCTAGTGCGCTGAATGCCTCGGCGGTTAATCCGTCCAACAGTCTCGGTTAGTTCTCCATCAAGTTTCAAATAGGTGTAACCAACAAGGCCATAAATAAATGTGTTTTGATTGTTCGTCAAAAAACCAAAACGACCACCAACAGTTGCGCTATAGTCAAGATCAAGTGAACCTGAAAGTTCATTAAAGCGACGACCACGGCGATTAGTATTGAAATCGCTAAATGCATCTGAATTGCCAATATATTTATCAAAGTCAACAAAGACACCTACAACAAACATATTGTTGATTTGTTGATTGTAACCAAGCTGAACGGCTCCAAAAAAGTAAGTCTCATCTTCATCACAAGCTGAGCTCTCACTAAATCTGTAGCGACTAGGTCTTGTATATCTGCCGCAACGCGGAGGACCGACACGGCGCTCAACACAACGCCGACTACGTTGACGCTCTAGCCCGTCAGTCTCAGTATCTAGATCAAGATCAGCAAAAGTGGCGCCAACACCAGCCCCAATATAAAAACCCGTCCATGAGGGTGGAGACGCATCTTGGGCGTGAACGATTGATGGATTAAAAAGATTAAAAACTAAAAAGGCACTTGCTACCCCTAAGACTCTTAGGAAGAAGTGCGGTTGATTAAAAAAGGTACTCATTACTAAAGGCTCCCAACGCAGTACGAACCCCGCCTTTAGTTATTCAATCAAGACACATAGCTTTCTTAAAAAAACCTCTGTTTAAGTCTTCATATGTTTGTGACTTGAATTGAAAAAGTTCAGCAAAAACCGGAACTTATATAAATGAGCATGCATGAAATTTTTGCATGGTAAAGGGAAAGTTAAAGAAAATCCGTGTAAAGATTTAAAATTGTTATAAAAAAGACACATTTAATAGGCCGCGTTAACCATAATAGGCCTATATCATTGAAATTAAAGATGAAAATTAAGGATTATCGGGGGAGCGACACTCTTAACATCTGCTGATTTTACTCCTTTATATTGTGGTTCTTAAAGAGCAGTGCAGTGCTCTCTCAAGTGAATTAATTAAAAGAACGGCATGCAAGCTCATAGATCTATGATCAAAAATTCACTTGCTATTTTTTTAATCAAAAAAAACCAAGTCTGAACACACCAGTGATATAGAAACGAGCGTTTTCGCTAAACCTAAGAAGCCGCCTCACTAATCATGCTCAATAAATAAACACCAAGCTGCATACAAATTAGCCAGTGCTCATTTGTGAGGCAGAGAGTGGCTATGTGTGTAAGAATAAGAAAAGAGCAATAAATACAGAAGGTTAAACTGATCTACGGTTTATCTCCTCCATTGGCATGAATTTTGTAATTTAATAATTAGTTAATTCAAACCCAGTTGGACATTGTGTTTGAGTGAGGTCATCAAAACTCAATTTTGGAGAAATCTTTTGAAACAAAAGCTCGTTGTCATTGGCAATGGTATGGCTGCTGGTCACATGCTCGAAGAGCTATTTGACCGCGGTAACAAAGATTATGACGTGACGGTTTTCGGTAAAGAGCCACGTGTAAATTACAATCGAATTATGCTCTCCCCTGTTCTATCAGGCGAAAAGAAATATGAAGACATCATCATCCATGATGAAGAGTGGTACAAAACCCATAATGTCAATTTGAGAGCCGGCGTAAACATCGCCAAAATTGATAAAGAAAACAAAAAAGTCATTGATGATGATGGCAATGAGACATCTTATGACAAACTCCTAATCGCAACAGGCTCTTATCCTTTCATCATTCCCGTCGTCGGGCATAAATTACCAGGTGTCGTCAGTTTCAGAGATTTGGATGATGTAGACCTTATGCAAAAAGCCGCTGATAGAGGCGGCAAAGCGATTGTTATTGGTGGTGGCCTATTAGGTTTGGAAGCTGCAGCAGGCTTACATATGCAGGGTATGGATGTGACGGTTCTGCATTTAATGCCAACTTTAATGGAGCGCCAGCTTGATAGTGCCGCTGCCTACTTGCTCGAAAAAGAAATTGAGCGCCGTGGTATCAAGGTGATCACCAGAGCAAATACAGAAAAAATTATCGGTGATGATCATGTTACTGGCATTCGCCTGGATGATGGCCGCGAGCTCGAAGCTGATCTTGTAGTTATGGCTGTCGGCATCAGACCAGAAGTTAAACTGGCAGCTGAAGCAGGCCTCATGGTCAACAGAGGCATCCTGGCCTCAGATAACTTGCAAACATCAGACCCTAACATCCTAACCGTTGGTGAATGTGTTGAACATGGTGATGAATGTTATGGTTTGGTGGCACCACTCTATGAAATGGGTAAAGTCATTGCGGCCAACTTGGATGGTGATATGGAGGCCAAATACACCGGCTCTGTAACTTCAACCAAACTAAAAGTCACGGGCATTGACCTCTTCTCTATCGGGGACTTTGCAGAAGATGAAGGGCGCGAAGGCATCATCTTAAGAGATGCAGCCGGCGGTATCTATAAGCGTCTGATCATAGATGATGACAAAATTGTTGGTGCCGTGCTTTATGGCGATACGTCAGACAGCGCCTGGTTCACCCAATTGCTAAGAGATGGCACGGATATCTCAGAAATGAGAGAAACCGTCATCTTCGGACAAAGCTATCAGGGAGGAACCCCCCTGGACCCTATGGAGGCCGTTGCAGCCTTGCCTGATGAGGCAGAGATCTGCGGTTGTAACGGCGTTTGCAAGGGAAAGATCATCTCATCAATTAAAGAAAAGGGGCTCACATCAGTTGATGATGTCAGAGTGCACACCAAAGCTTCAGCCTCATGCGGTACCTGTACCAATTTGGTCGAGCAATTATTATCACTTTCCTTAGGTGATAGCTTCAATCCAAATGCACCAAAGCCAATGTGCCCTTGCACAGATTTAGAGCATGGCGATGTGCGCCGCCTAATCGTGGCCAAAGACCTCAAATCTATTCCAGCTGTCATGCAAGAGCTGGAGTGGAAAACATCTTGCGGTTGCGCAAAGTGTCGCCCAGCCCTCAACTATTATCTGCTTTCAACATGGCCCGGTGAATATGTTGATGACAATCAGTCAAGATTTGTAAACGAACGTCTACACGCCAACATCCAAAAAGATGGCACATATTCTGTCGTGCCTCGTATGTGGGGCGGCATCACGACGCCAGATGAACTGCGCGCCATCGCCGATGTTGCTGATAAATACGAGATCCCAACAGTGAAGGTGACAGGCGGTCAGCGGATCGATCTTTTAGGTGTTAAAAAGCAAGACCTTAAAGACGTTTGGTCAGACTTGAACAATGCGGGCATGATCTCTGGTCACGCTTATGCAAAAGGCCTCCGCACAGTAAAAACCTGTGTCGGTAAAGACTGGTGCCGCTTTGGAACGCAAGACTCAACCGGTCTTGGTATCAAACTTGAACGGTTATTATGGGGCTCATGGACACCAGCCAAGGTAAAACTTGCGGTCTCCGGCTGTCCGCGCAATTGCGCTGAAGCCACCTGTAAAGATGTGGGTATCATATGTGTGGATAGTGGTTATGAAATCCACTATGCCGGTGCTGCGGGCCTAGATATTAAAGGCACAGAAATTCTTTGTAACGTGGCAACAGAAGAAGAAGTGATGGAATACACCACAGCTCTCATTCAGATGTACAGAGAACAAGGCTATTACCTGGAGCGGATTTATAAATGGGCAAAACGGGTCGGGTACGATCACGTTAAAGAAGTGATTGTCGATGACGAGCAGCAAAGGAAAGCTTATTCAGAGCGTTTCTATCATGCTCAAAAATTCCTACAAATCGATCCATGGAAAGAGTTTGTGGATGGCAAAGACGCCCACGAATTTACACCTATTAAACCCACTCCCCTTGTAGCGGCAGAATAAGGAGCCTGCAAAATCATGACAGATCAATCAAATTGGGTCGAGCTTTGTAAATTTGCAGACATCCCACAAAGAGGCTGCCGCGTGGTGGAAACACCAGAGGTAAAAATCGCTATATTCAGAACTCACAAAGATGAGATTTACGCGATTGAAGATAAATGTCCTCACCTTGGAGGTTACCTAAGTGAAGGCATTGTTCATGGCAGTCAGGTAACCTGCCCGCTGCATAATCTAGTGATCAATCTTGTGAGCGGAGACGCGGTTGGCCCGGAGCCCGGATGTGTAAAACGCTTCGCCGTCAAACAAGAAGATGAGAAAGTCTATCTTGACCTTGTTCCAATGAAAAAAGAGGCCGCATAAAAATATGCCAGAGGCAAATGCTGAACAACGTCTCGAAATTGTCCGGACAACATGTCCATATTGCGGTGTTGGTTGTGGGGTTTTAGCAAAGCCATGTCAGGACGGGACAGTCGAAATCAAAGGTGATGAAAGTCACCCGGCCAATTTCGGCAGGCTTTGTTCAAAAGGCTCGTCATTAGGTGAGACCCTCTCTCTCGATGATCGCTTAACCTCACCGCAAATCAACGGTGAGGATGTCAGTTGGGATCAAGCGCTGGGCACTATAGCCGAGCGCTTTTCATCTCTGATTGAAAAAGAAGGCCCAGATGCTGTTGCCATGTATGTCTCTGGCCAATTGCTGACAGAAGATTACTATGTTGCCAACAAATTCATGAAAGGCGCCTTAGGCACGGCTAACATAGACACAAACTCACGCCTTTGTATGTCCTCATCCGTGGCTGGCCACAAACGTGCTTTCGGCACTGACACGGTTCCTAATTCTTATGAAGATCTAGAGCAAGCCGACGTAATCATTCTTGTCGGCTCTAACCTCACCTGGTGTCACCCAATTTTGTTCCAGCGGATCGAAGCTGAAAAACAAAAACGCGACAACCTCAAGCTCATTTGTATAGACCCAAGGCGAACAACAACAGCCAGTGCCAGCGATGTCCACCTTGCCATAAACCCCGGCACAGACGTTGCGCTCTTTAATGGCTTGCTCTCTTACCTCTATGAGCAAGGCACTGTTGATCAAACCTTCATTGACCAGCACCTAGAAGGTGAAGTGCAGGCAAGAGCGGCTGCCAATGAATTAGATTTAGATGAGATCGCAGACCTTACCGGTCTCAAGAAAAGCGATATAAAAGCCTTCTACGAGACATTTGCAAAAACAGAAAAAACCATGACGCTCTATAGTCAGGGCGTCAATCAATCATCAAGCGGGACAGATAAAGTCAACGCCATTCTCAATTGTCACTTGGTCACAGGTCGGATAGGCAAAGAGGGATGCGGTCCCTTTTCATTAACCGGCCAACCTAATGCTATGGGCGGGCGCGAAGTGGGCGGCCTGGCCAACCAGCTTGCCGCGCATCTAGAGCTCAAAAATAAAGCGGACAGAGAGATCGTCCAAAATTTTTGGAATGTGGATCAAGTCCCTTCCGAGCCAGGCTTGATGGCAGTAGATTTATTCAAAGCGGTGAAAGAGGGCAAAGTCAAAGCCATCTGGATCATGGCAACCAACCCGGTTGATAGCTTACCAGATGCCGATATGGTACGAGAAGCCTTAAAGCTCTGCCCAACTGTGATCGTCTCAGATGTGACGCCAAATACAGACACAGCTGAACTTGCTGACATCCTCCTCCCCACATTTGCCTGGGGCGAAAAATCCGGAACGGTGACCAATTCAGAGCGCCGAATCTCAAGACAAAGAGCCTTTGTGAACGGCCCTGGAGACTCTAAAGCGGATTGGTGGCAAATCTGCGAAGTTGCTAAACGCATGGGCTTTGTCGATCTATTCCCCTTTGAAAGTGCAAGAGATATTTTCTGCGAGCACGCTGCTCTCTCAGGTTTTGAAAATAATCAAACACGAGACTTCAACATTGGCGCGCTTAAAGAGATCACTGATGAAGATTATAATGAGCTTAAACCCTTCCAATGGCCATGTACAAAAGAGGCTGGTGAGATAAAAGGCCAAGAGCGCTTCTTCGCAGATGGTCAGTTCTTTACTGAAAATAAAAAAGGCAAACTTATCCCAACGCCATATCTCGAGCCAAAATCAAAAATCTCAGATGATTATCCGCTGATCTTGAACACAGGCCGCATCAGAGACCAATGGCATACCATGACCAGAACGGCCAAAACGCCAAAACTTCTGCGTCATATTGGCGAGCCCTTCATTGAACTTTGTGCAAGCGATGCGGAGAAATACGGCGTGACAGACGCTGCCATCGTTGAAGTAAAAAGCGAGTATGGTACAGCCTTGCTGCGCGCCCGCATTACAGATGCGCAATTAGAAGGGACAGTATTCTCTCCCCTTCATTGGACAGATCAATATGCGTCTAAAGCTCGTATCGACGCATTGGTAGCTCCCAACACAGATCCCTTCTCAGGCCAGCCAGAAAGTAAATTCACACCCTGCTCAATCCAGGCTCTAGCACCTAAGTCATATGGTTTTTTTCTTACAAGACACACACCAGACTTAAGCAAGGTCAGGGCAGAACAAACAGGCGATAAAGACTATTGGGCCCTTATGCCGATTGAAGAAGGCTGGGCCATTGAATGCGCTGGTGATAATCTGCTAACTGCAGAGCAATCTGAGTTAAGCGCTCTGTTAGGTTTTGAAATATCTGACGATGATCAACCCTTTGAGTTTATTGATCCGCAAATTGGTTCGGTCAAAAGAGCCTATTTTGAAGGGGATAAATTAAAAGGGCTCTTATTCATTGGTCCCTCTCCCATTAACGCCTCTCGCGTT
>CAXIBI010000040.1:0-19721 GCA_964022305.1 uncultured Hyphomicrobiales bacterium
ATACCTGCAATATGACCAGATGCCCCAAGCACAAACTTTTTCGGTCCCGAAAAAGAAGTTACACCAGCATAACAAGCCCGCCAGGGAGCAATGTGATCATCTTTGGTGGCGAGCATATAGGTTGGGGTTTTAATTTTACGCACATCAATATCATGCCCTTCAAATGAAATTCTTCCCGGATCCATAAAGGCATTGTCTCGATAAAAACCAGTAAGATACTCAACAATCATCCTGGCTGGCATACGCGTAGAGTCAGCATTCCAATAGAGAAGGTCAAACGGTACAGGGTCTTTACCCATGAGATAATTATTGACCACAAACGACCAAACCAAATCGTTTTCACGCATCATGTTAAACATGCTGGCCATTTCTTTGCCCTCTAAATAACCCAATTGCTCAACCTTCTCGCCTAGAGTGAGTAACTGGTCATCATCAAAGAAGACGGACATCTCTCCAACATCTGTCATGTCCACCATTGAGGCCAGCAAGGTTGCTGAATTGATCCGTTTATCACCAACAGCTGCCATATAGGCAAGTGTCGTTGTGAGCAATATACCGCCGATACAAAAGCCCAAAGCATTTGCTTTTTTCTCACCTGTCGCTTTTAAAACTTGGTCGAGCGCAACAAGAACACCATCTTTCATATAATCAGTGAAAGCGGTTTGCGCTTCATTTTGACCAGGGTTAACCCAGGAAATAACAAACAAACTATAGCCCTGATCAAGCACCCATTTAATATAGCTATTCTCTGGTTTAAGATCGAAAACGTAAAATTTATTAATCCAAGGTGGCACAAACAAAATCGGAGTTTTATAATTTTTCTCAGTCGTCGGTGTGTAATGAATAAGCTCGAATAAATAATTTCGGTAAATGACTTTACCAGGTGTGTTGGCAATATTTTCACCTACCTTAAAAGCATCCTGATCAGTCATGCTCACTTTTAATTCACCGTGACCACGCTCCATATCATTCAGAAGGTTTTTAAGCCCATCCAATAAATTATTACCACCGGTCTCGATGGTTTTTTTCATCACTTCTGGGTTTGTCAGGAGAAAGTTGCTAGGAGAAATCGCACTGGCAAATTGCCGTGTAACAAACTGAACTTTCTTCTTATCTTTTCTCGACATGCCATCAGCGTCTTCAGATAAGTTTTGCGCCCAATTGGAAACAAGAAGGTAAGTTTCCTTGATATAATCAAAAGCGACATTCTCTTCCCAGGCCACATCTTTAAACCGGCGGTCTTTAATGCCAGTGGTCTCAGTTACAGGCTCTAAACCTAACGAGCGATGAGCTGCATTAAGCCAAATATCGGTGAGGCCACTCCAGAGTTGCATTTGCGAATTGATCAATTTTTCCGGATCAGTCACAAAACGAAGCGCCATATCATGAAAAGCTTTCACAGCATTTTCATCAATATTCATCTTGATACCGGTAGCATTTTGTTGCTGGTGTAGAAAGTCAATCACCATGTCGGCACTTTGTTTGGAAGTTTCCAACCATTGTTCGGCAAATGGGTTTGACTGAAAGTCTTGACCTTCAAAAATATTATTATCAGAGCTTTGGCTCATTATTATCTCCCCTCCCAAATCAGAATGATACTTAGTCCAAAACAATTGTTGCTTGGCTGCTGAGAACAGCTCTTTTAAACAACAGTTTACGTATCATTTAATTCAAGCATCCATAGAGGCAGCTTCGAGGCTTTGGTGTAAAAAAGGCGAAGCTGGCACGTTTAGATGTTAATTTAACATCATTCTCTATAGTGGGCACGCTTTCACTTAATAAATCATTTAAATTATATAAGTGGATCAGTATCTTGCGGACCCTGGGTTATGGCACCATCACAATAGAGATGATGTCGTCAGTACAAGTCTAACAGAAAAATTTCTAAAGCAAATACAATAATTAAAAAAATATTTTTAGACTTTTGGTCAGAGAGGAAAATTAAGATAAAAAAGCCCGACTACACGAGACGGGCTTTAAAAAGAGGTGTTTGAATAGATATGCAATGAAGGAACGTCTTATCGCTCCATTTTCAAGCCCGCACGCTCAATCAGAGAAATATCCCCTTCAGCATCATTATTACCAGTGGTCAGCAGCTTCTCACCATAAAAGATTGAGTTAGCGCCGGCCATAAAGCAAAGTAATTGTGCTTCATCATTGAGGTTCTCACGGCCCGCTGACAAACGCACCCGAGCTTTTGGCATCAAAATACGAGCCGTTGCAATCATGCGAACAAGCTCGATTGAATCAACACGCTTGCGATCCTGCAAAGGTGTGCCACCTACAGGAACGAGTGCATTAATTGGCACTGAACCGGGATGAGGAGTAAGAGTTGCTAAAACTTCAAGCATACGGGCACGATCAACGATCGTTTCACCCATACCAATAATTCCGCCAGAGCAAAGGGAGATACCAGCCTTTTGCACATTCGAGATTGTCTCTAAGCGATCATCAAACGTTCTAGTTGTGATGATCTTGTCATAAAATTCTGGCGAGGTGTCGATATTGTGGTTATATGATTTAAGCCCTGCTTCTTTCAAGCGTTCGGCTTGGGTTTCATTGAGCATACCTAAGGTCACACAGGCTTCCATGCCCATGTCAGTCACGCCTTTGACCATATCAACAACCTGGTCAAATTCCTTGCCATCACGCACATTGCGCCACGCCGCACCCATACAAAAGCGCGTCGCACCAGCGTCTTTAGCAACTTGAGCCTTTTCCATAACAGCTTGTGTTGCAAGGAGAGATTCTTTTTCCAAACCGGTTTCTTTGCCATAATGCGCAGATTGAGGACAATATTTACAATCTTCCGGGCAAGAGCCTGTTTTAATGCTCAAAAGGCTTGCTAGTTGAACTGTGCCTTCTTCATGAAATTGCTTGTGCACGGTTTGCGCTTTATAGAGCAAGTCCATCAATGGGCTTTCAAGCAACTCAACAATCTCATCAGTTGTCCAATCATGACGGATCAGACCATCATTTGCATCAATGTTGTCTTGGTTTGTTGAGGCAGTAGCGACTGTGTGAGACGTTTCTTCCGCGCCCAGATCAGTGTCTACATTTGTAAGAGGTGTTTCATCCATGGGTACCAAAGGGTTCCTGTAAAAGTGTCATTAAATATGGTTTGGCAAAAATGATAGCCAAAAACCCAATTACTCACTAAAAGAGCAATTATGAAAGAATTTGAAAGCGTTTATAGAACATTTTTGCAAGATTGCCATGAGAAAAATCTCAGGCGGCATTTAAAGGTCATAGAGCCTGAAACTGCGGGCAAAATCAAGGTAGATGGCAAAATTTACTTAAATTTTGCGTCAAATGACTATTTAGGCCTCAAACATCACCCAAAACTCATCGAGGAAAGCGTAAATTGGGCCAAAAACTACGGCTCAGGTTCAGGTGCATCTCGCTTGGTGACGGGCAATTATCCCTTATTTCAAGAGGTTGAGGCCAAAATTGCCAAGCTGAAGGGCACTGAAGCCGCGTTAATCCTGGCCTCGGGGTATCAGGCGAATGGGGCCGTGTTGCAGGCGCTTTTTGATAAAACCATCTTAAAACAAAGCCCCGTGGTGGTCTCAGATCGGCTCAATCACGCCAGTATGCATTTTGGCTGTGCGGCGGCCAATGTGCGCCAAAAGCGCTTTCGCCATTTAGATGCAGGCCATGCCTTAGAACTCCTCAATAATCCGGCAAATGAAAATGATCCGAAATTTCTGCTTACAGAAACCGTTTTTAGTATGGATGGTGACATTGCACCGATAACAGAGCTGATGCTCGCAGCAAGACAAACCAAAGCGATGCTGATTGCTGATGACGCCCACGGTTTTGGTGTCTTAGGAGAAGGCGGCAAAGGCTTGGCAACAGGCGCGGACCTCACCATCGGCACTTTCTCAAAAGCGCTGGGTAGTTTTGGGGCGTATGTTGCTGGCAGTCAAACCATGATTGATTATCTAATCCAGAGATGTGGCGGGTTGATCTATTCAACTGCACTGCCCCCTGCAACATTAGGCACCATCAATGCGGGGCTAGATTTGCTTCCATCCCTTGATGAAGAGCGCAAAAGAGTGGCCAATCACGCCAAACGCTTTAGAGAAGAAGTCGCATCTCTCAGCAAAGAGCGAGGATGGAATACAGGACAGTCAGAAACCCAAATCGTCCCTCTCATAATCGGAGAGGCCAAACAGGCACTTGAGCTATCAGATAAGCTAAAAGACCAAGGGTTCTGGGTCACAGCCATTCGCCCACCAACAGTGCCCGAAGGAACAGCGCGCCTGCGTTTTGCTTTTACTTCATCTCACACTGATGAAGATATCGACAAATTAATCAAAACCTTGAAAGGCCACAAATGAGTGAGAGAGACGATAGGCAAATGCTCTTCATTCACGGCTGGGGCATGAACAGTACCATCTGGCAAACCACAATTGAAAAGCTGCAAGGGGTTAGCTGCAAAACGATTGACTTAGGCTTCGTCAAAGGTGGGAAAACTCATTCAATTGAAAACAAACCAACTATTGTAATCACCCATTCCCTCGGCACACTTTATTTCTTAAAAGCTGTGCTCGGCAAAGAACTTTCATCTGAAAACATAAAAGCTCTCATTGTCATCGCTGGGTTTACAGACTTCACCAGCTTCACCCCCATTGAGGCGATTAGAAAAATGCAAGAAGGTGTAGGCTCAAACCCAGCCACCCAAATGGCGCTCTTTTGGCGAAGAGCAGGCTGCAAAAACTTCGCCCCCTCAGAAGCTCTTAATCCTGAAAACCTAATAGAAGGCCTAGAGTGGCTCGCCACATGGAACGCAGCTCAAGAGGCTAAAGCTCTCCAATGCCCAAAACTCATCCTCGCTTCAAAAGCGGACAAAATAGTTCCCGCTAGCGCCATAGAAGTGCAATGGCAAAGTGAAAACATAAGTTGGAGCGAGAATAGCTCTCATTGTCTTCAATTAGATGAACCTGACTTTTGCGCCGGCGAAATCAAACAATGTCTTCAAGCCCTTTAAACAAACCCTCATAGCCCTTTTTCAATTGAGCTTCAGTGATGGAATAGGGCGGCATGAGATAAACAACCGGCCCAAGGGGGCGAATATTCAGCCCCTCAGCTATAAAGTAATCACGCAGGTTCAAACTGGTCTCAGATTTATAAGAGCCTTCCGGGGCAGCTTTAGCATCAATAAAATCAAACGCCAAAAGCGAGCCACAAACCCGCGCATGTTTCACTTTAGGATGATTGAGCAGCTCATTTGCAAAGCTGTGATGCTGAGCTTCAATCTCTTTAATTTTCTGAAGAGTGTTCTCTTCTTCAAACAGTGCCAGTGATTTATTCGCAATCGCACAAGCGAGCGGGTTGCCAGTGAACGAGTGACCATGCGCCAGAGCCGTTGAGAAATCATCACCCAAAAACGCATCAAACAGCGTTTCATCAATCACCGTGACAGAAAGCGGCAGGGTGCCAGCAGTCAGCCCCTTGGAGAGACAAATCATATCAGGTTTCACATCGCATTGTTGATGTGCAAAGAGAGAGCCTGTGCGACCAAACCCGGCAGCCACCTCATCAAAGATCACCAAAATACCCGCAGAGCGAACAGTCTCAACAACCCGTTTAACAAATTGCGGGCGGCAAAACTTCATGCCTCCAGCTCCTTGAAACAAAGGCTCCATTATGAGAGCCGCAATGGTCTTGCCGTGTTTCTCGATAGTCTTTTGAAGCTCAGCTATTGCTGCATCTTCACGTGTCTCAACATCAGCATCATCAAGCCAAGTCTCACCATAAGGCACAGTGTGCACTTGGCATAAAAGCCCGTCAAAGGCTGAGAAAAACCCAGAGCCTTTGCCAACAGCCATCGCCCCAAATGTGTCGCCATGATAGGCGCCATCAAAGGCGATGAAGCTAGAGCGCTCGGCCTCACCTTTATTTTTCCAATATTGATAAGCGACCTTCAGCGCCACTTCCACAGAAGTCGAGCCATTATCAGAAAAGAAAACTTTAGATAAATTCCCGCCAAGCTCTTTGCTAAGATTTTCAGCTAAAGACACAGCAGGCTCATGGGTAAAGCCAGAGAACATTACATGAGACATCTTCTCAGCCTGTTCCATCATTGCAGCATTAATCCCAGCATGGGCATGCCCATGAGTAATCGTCCACCAGGAGGAAATCAGGTCAATAATTTCACGGCCCTTGTCGTCATAAAGACACGCATCTTTTGCATGAGAAAGCGCAATAGGTTCGCACTCAGTTTTATGCTGCGTGAAAGGGTGCCATATATAGCGCTTATCGCGTGCAATCAGATCTGTCATTTCTGTCCCCATTCATTAATAGGAATGCTAGGTTTAATGGCAAGTAGACTGTCTTTCGATAAATCTTCCAAGTGCGGAATTTCACCTAAAATTTTCACATTGCCATATTCGGTAATCGCTTGCCTGTTCCCTTCATTCAAAGGACCATTTAAAATTACTCCAGCAATGGAAACACCGGACAAGCGCAGAAGAGAGATGGACATGAGAGTATGATTAATCGTCCCTAATGTTGAGCGCGCTGTGATGATCACTGGCAACTTTAATCGTGCCATCAAGTCGATCATAAAATTCTGCTCATTAAGCGGCACCATCACACCGCCAGCTCCTTCAACAATGAGCGGGTGTGGGCTTTCAGGTAGACTGAAGTCATTCAAGTCAATGCGAACTCCATCGATTTTGGCGGCTGCATGAGGGGATAGTGGCTCATTCAGCTCATAACGCGAGGGGAAAAAACGATCTTCATCAAATGAAGTTATGCGTTTAACAGCCTGAGTGTCAGTCTCCGGCTCTAAGCCCGATTGAATTGGCTTCCAATAAGCTCCATTTAAATGCAGCAACGCCCAGCAACAAGCAACACTCTTACCAACATCGGTATCGGTGCCAGTCATAAAAAATCCATCAACCAAAATAATCTGCTTTCATGTAAAAATAAAATGTGGCTTAGCCACTATTTAACACCGTGTGCTAATTTTTTAAGAGCAAAACTTAAGAAAAATAACAAGATGCCAAAGCCAATAGCATAAAGACCAATGTCTTGAAACACTTTCACATAAGTCGCGAGTGATGCGGCCGGGTCCAGCACCTGGCCAGCAATGGTTTTAGTGGCCGTGAGTTGTGCAATAAGAGATCCAAGCCACTGCGCCCATGCAGATGCTAAAAACCAAACTGCCATGAGCGTTGAAATCAAAGTCGTTGTAGCAAGCTTTGTCATCTGGCTAAGGCCCACAGGTGAAATAAAGAGCTCACCCGTTGTATGGAACAAATAAGCCAGCATTAAAAAGATAAGCGGGACCTTATAATCATCACCAGCAAATTGCGCTCCGTAAACCAGTACCAAAAATCCAAGTCCAACTTGAACAAGCGCAAAAGAGAATTTCATTGGCGCTGAAAAATCCCGATCACGCCTCCCTAGATAGGCCCAAAGCGCACTGAATATCGGCGCTAATATCAAAATGAACCCAGTGTTAAAGGATTGCGTTTGCGATGCCTGAAGCGAAACCCCACCAAGTGAAAGTTCAGTATTCCGGTTTGCAAATTGATTGAGCGAAGAGCCCGCTTGCTCAAACAGAGTGAAGAATATTGTGGCCGCAAATATTAAAATGAGCGCTAAAATAATCCGATGACTTTCAATCATGGTCAGAGAGGTCATCATTAAATAGGCAAGATAAGAGAGGATCAAAATAGAGCTAACCATCAAGAGGTAACCAACAATCTCATGGCGTTGCACCAATAACCAAAGCAGCCCAAGCCCGAGAATGGAAAGAACATAAATACTCCATTCTTTATTAAGAGGCCCAATAAAAGATTGCTTTAATATAGCAGGTTCATTTGGCTCGCCCCGCCCATCAAGCAAAGGCGTACCCCAAACAAAGACAATCCATCCAGCTAACATCCCAACGCCAGCGAGCCCAAAACCAGCCCACCAGCCAACAGTTTGCCCAAGCATACCACAAAGGATTGAGGCCCAAAATGCACCGAGATTAATCCCATAATAATAAAGCGTGAAGCCAGGGTCGCGCCGTGGGTCATTTTCCTGATAAAGTTGCCCCACCAAAGATGAAATATTTGGCTTTAAAAAACTAACCCCCAAAATGATAAATGAAAGGGCGAGAAATAAGACGTTCTGTGCCGTTTGGTCTCTGCCGGTTACAGAAAGAGTGTAGTTATCTTTCTCTAGTCTTGCGGGCAGTTGTTCACTGCCATCATAATCATTGATAAGCAAAGCTCCGTCTTTGTCAGGCGAGAAATTATAAAGCTTATCAGAAATCTGAATTTGCACATTCCGGCTGCTGCCGCGACCAGAGACGACAAAATCATATGTTTGATTATTATAGGTCAGAATTTGTTGAGCGGGCTTCCCCTCATAAGCCATTAAAAAATGCCCGGCAACAAGAAGCAGCGCTCCAAAGGCAACAGCCTTGCGGGTGCCTAAATAGCGATCAGCTAAAATGCCGCCAATTAAGGGCGTGAGGTAAACAAGAGACGTATAAGAACCATAAAACCCTTGCGCAGTCTCATCATCAAAAAGGAAATGCTGCGTGAGATAAAAAATCAACAGCGCCCGCATGCCATAAAATGAGAAGCGCTCCCACATCTCAGCAAAAAACACAACTAATAGCCCGCGCGGATGAGATTTAAATTGCCGCCAAACAGGGATGAGAGTCACAAAGGTGATAATCAACCCAATCACAATGATAATATTCATAAAATTCAGCCCCCCATAAACACGGCATATAGTAGACCACAGTCTAACCAGATCAGCATAGTTTTAAAAGGCACACAAGGTCTCAAAAGCTCAAAGAGAACAAAAGAGGCGAGGGGGCGATTTATAAAAAGGAAGGTGCAAACCAAATGAACCAATTCCCTCTGTAATAAGACCTATAGATATCAGCAAATATTTATTAGGGAAAAAATCATGAAACTTTTTAGCGAACATAAAGCGCTCTTTGGTGTATGCGCACTCACATTTAGCTCATTTCTTCTAGTCAGTTCACACACACCCTCTGAAGCTTATGGCTCCAAGATTGCTGTAAAAAATTGTGCTTCAAACTACAAGTTAGGTAAAGGCAAACATAAAGATAAAAATTATGCAGGAAAGAATGCCATCAAAAATTGGAATGCTCATGTTACATCTAGCCTAGGCCCCAAATGGGCATCATGGAAGAATGCATCAGCAAAATCAATTCCTTGTAACTATTCAAAACATTCAAAAATGTGGGGATGCAGAGCGATTGCAAAACCCTGCGCACTTAAATCAAGAAACAAAATAGGTTCGTTCAAACAATAAAAGTTAAAAAAGTTTGAACCAATTTTCCAATCACTGCGTCCAATAAGCTGAAAACAAATTTTAAACATTAAACAACGAACAAATTCAGCGAAAGGTAGAAACATCATGAATATTCTAGCAACAAGAAAAGTCCTAACAACAACAATGTCAGCAACCATTGTGGCATCAGTTCTAGCGTTAAGCGTTGTCGCTCAAACAAGTGAAGCCAAAGCTTACGCCTGTAAGTCATACCCAACCCAAACAGTTGGTGTGCGCAAATTAAAATTCAAAGCAAGAGCTGTCGCCAGAAAAGGGTGGTCAACCCAGGTAAAATCTCAATTTGGTGTGCCATGGTCACTCTGGTCACTTGCCAAACAGAAATCGCTGACTTGCGTGAAGATCAACACGAACCAAGGCAAAAAATGGCGTTGTCTTGCCTCAGCAAAACCCTGTCTATATGTCGTGAAATAAACGAAAAAGCTTCTATCCCCCAAATAGAAGTGCGCTCTCCTCCCCTCACAACAAGGGCGCTAACATATAGACCCCTCGCTCCCTCGCACCTCACTCCCGATAAAGGTGTGAGGGAGACTTTTTTAAATTATGAATGGAAAGCTTATTTCAAACGTTTCCGCATTAAAAAGTCATCAAAGCCTTCTTCATAAAGATTATCGATCACGCAAACCTTTTGATAGCCTTGTTTTTGATAAAACTGGTAAGCATCAATGTTAAAATCAGAGCAAAGCAACCAAAGACTGCGAGTGGTTTCAGGCGCTTGATATTCAAACCAGTTCATTAGTTCAGTTCCAAGTCCAAACCTTTGAACAGAAGGAAGTAACCCAAGTAATTCAAGGTATGGCCCCTTGAGCCAAGGCTCACGAATAGATACAGCGCCAACAAGCTCATCACCAAAATGGATAGAAAATCGAAAAAGCGCTGGGTCTTCCCGCTTAAAATGAGAGAGCAAACTCTCTTCTCCCAATGCCAGATCACTCCAGGGTAAAATATTAGAAAGTTGCTTAGCCAAAGTTTGGGCACGCTTAAGCGTGATCCGCTCTAAGGTTAGAGCTTTCCCCCCAATATCTCCCAACTCATACCAACATTCTTTGTAACCTTTGGTCATTCACAGATCTCAATTCAAAAAAATCGCGCAGTTAAAATCGTAGTTTTAATAATGATTGTTATCACCAGGCCTGTTTTCATAGCATGTTGAGGCGAATTGTGGCTCACCAGCTTTTAGTAATTCACTCACAGTCACAAATTGATAACCTCGTTTTATGAGCTCAGGAATAAAGAGGGGTAGCGCCTTAGCAGTATTCCGTCCCCGTCCATTTGCATGAGCAATAATAATAGCTCCTGGTTTAACACGCTGTTTGATAATGCTGGCAATGCGCCGGGCAGATTGCCCAAAAGCCGGGTCTCCTGTCACTACATTCCATTGAATGGGGATTTGGCCTTGTTTATAAACTTCTTTAAGCGCTTGTTTGTGGCAAGTGCCAAAGGGAAATCTAAACAGGTTCAACTCTTTAGGAACAAACTTAAGAGCAGATGAGCCTTTAGAGGTTGTTAAGGCAGATGTGAGGTTAGCCATCAAAGAGGGCATTACACAAAACCGTTTTGAGAGGGAAGAGCGAGCACGATCATAAGCCCCTTGAACAGCAGAGATTTCACGCACCAATGCTTTGCCAGATAATCGCCTTAGATTTTTATGAGACCAGCCATGGCTACCAATTTCAAACAACGGATCTAGAATTAATTGTTGAGCGCGTTCATTATGGTGATCAAGCCACTTACCGCCAACAAATAAAGTGGCTTTGATTTTATGCAGCCTTAAATAATCAATCACTGAACCATCGTACCCAGAAATTTCATAAGCAGCTTCGCAGAGGTCAAGTGTTAAGGCGATGAGTTTTTTGCCCTTAGGCAATTTCACCCACCGAACCGTGCCTTTATCGAGATAACACCTAATTTCTTCATTAGACTGTTTGGGAGGAGGTTTTAAAGAGCGTGGTGGGTGAGCCCCATGATTTGACCGACGAGAGTTTTTCTCTAAAGGTTTCCCCTTGAGCTGCTCTTCACTCCAGCAGCGTTTTAAAAGTCGTTCCCGGTCTTGAAATTCAAAAGTTTGAGCGTTTAGCGAAGTGGAGCTGAATATAAGGAGAGGGAAAATCAGTAAGGATAAAGCGAATGAGAAGCATCTTAAAAAGATACGGGAGTACAAGCCATAGTCTAGCAAGGTAACACTCATCTTTTTCACTCACGTACTGACTAAATCAATGAATAAAAATCACTCAATATCAGGAGTATACCACTTTTTTAAAAAACAAAAACTATTCAATGATTGGGAGAATCAATCGCTTAATGTATAATGGTGATTCGTAAGAAGGGTATAAATAATTGTAACTCTAATATTGTGTGGGGAGTTTGATGCGGCAAAGACTTGCACCAGAATCAAATCGTATAGCTGACAAACTATGGGCAGCAATGCGCGGCAATGAAAAGTGGTGGTCAGTGAACGACATTTCAACAGAAACAGGGGCGAGTGGGCGATATACAAGACGGTATGTTCGCGCACTAAAAGAAGCAGGCTATGTAGAAGCGTCTGATGAGGCCAAGCGTTTTCAGTCAACCTATTATAAGCTGATTAAAGACACAGGCGAAACGGCACCAATTTTGCGCGGCCGTGATGGTAGCTTGGCTGTTTATGATCCTAATCTATCAGACATGACAGGTGGGGAACTTGAGGAAATTCGTAGTCAACTAAATATGACATTACGCGAATTTGCAGACATCATCGGTGTGCGTGACCCAAGAACAGTGCGCCGCTATGAAACCATGGACCATGTGCCACCTCAAGTGGCCGAAATCGCCCGTAAAGCACATTTGCGCTAGTCGTGCGGTTCGCTCTAGGTGAATTTAAGATTTTAGTATCTTAAGAAGCGCCAAATAAAAGACTATTCTCCACAAAAGCCTCTTAATGTTTCACTCGGTTGAGCGAGAATTAAGGGGCTTTTGGTTCGGTTTGAAATAAAACCCTTATCTTTCCATTCAATATAACCTTGCAGCTTCAAGCCTCTCGCGCTATGACAGAGCTGAAAAAGGGGAATGCTCTAGGTCACAACGTTTAAAGGTTCATGGAAAATGCAAATCAATGAGGCCACGGTGAGAAAAATCGCCAAACTGGCGCGCATTAAAGTCACTGATGAAGAAGCAAAATCACTTGAAGGCGAGCTAAGCTCGATCCTTACCTGGGTTGAACAACTCAATGAAGTCGACACAGACGATGTTGAACCTTTAACAAGTGTTGTCGAGACAACAATGAAAAAACGCGAAGACGTGGTCACAGACGGTGGCTATGCTCAAAGAGTGACAAAAAATGCACCGCTGTCAGAAGATAATTTCTTCGTTGTGCCAAAAGTGGTGGAGTAAGCAATGCCAGATTTATTAGATTTAAACATCGCCGAAGCACGCGAAGGGCTCGATAATGGTGACTTCTCAGCCAAGGAATATGCTGAAAGCCACATTAAAGAAATTGAAAATGCCAACAAAGAGCTAAATGCCTACATTCTAGAAACACCTGAAAAAGCCATCGAAATGGCTGAAAAGTCAGATGAACGAATGGCAAAAGGCGAAGCGGGGCTTTTAGAAGGTATCCCACTAGGCATTAAAGATTTGTTCTGTACAGATGGTGTGCGCACAACAGCCTGCTCTCACATTCTAGATGGCTTTGAGCCACCGTACGAATCAACCGTGACCGAGAATTTATGGAACGCAGGCGCTGTGATGCTCGGTAAACTTAACTTAGATGAGTTTGCAATGGGCTCATCCAATGAGACAAGTCACTATGGTGAAGTTGTCAACCCATGGCGCCGTGATGGTGATGAAGCTAAATTAGTACCAGGTGGCTCATCTGGTGGCTCTGCTGCAGCTGTGGCAGCTCACCTATGCGCCGCAGCAACGGCCACTGATACTGGTGGCTCAATCCGCCAACCTGCGGCATTTACAGGTACTGTCGGCCTGAAGCCAACTTATGGCCGGGTCTCACGCTGGGGCACAGTAGCTTTTGCCTCAAGCCTCGATCAAGCTGGTCCAATCACGCGCACAGTTGAAGATGCGGCCATCATGCTACAAGTCATGGCAAGCCATGATGAAAAAGATACAACATCAGTTGACATTGCTGTGCCTGATTACCGCAAAGAATTAGCCGGTAAAGTGAAGGGCATGACCATTGGTATTCCAAAAGAATATCGCGTTGATGGCATGAGTGAAGAAATTGATGCCCTTTGGGAGCAAGGCATCGAATGGTACAAGGATGCGGGCGCTAAAATCGTTGAAGTGAGCTTGCCTCACACGAAATATGCGCTTCCAGCTTATTACATCGTAGCACCTGCTGAAGCCTCTTCTAATCTAGCTCGTTATGACGGCGTGAAGTATGGCCTGAGAGTTGAAGGTGAGGGCATCAACGGCATGTATGAAAATACAAGAGCTGAAGGTTTTGGTGCTGAAGTTAAACGCCGGATTTTAATGGGAACTTATGTGCTATCAGCTGGTTATTATGATGCCTATTACTTGAAGGCCCAAAAGGTGAGAACGCGCATCAAGCAAGACTTCGATGAAGCTTTTAAAAATGTAGACGTGATGCTCACACCAACTACTCCAAGCCCAGCCTTTGCTATGGGTGAGAAGTCTGGTGACCCTCTTGAGATGTACCTCAATGACATTTTTACAGTAACAGTGAACATGGCAGGTCTTCCAGGGCTATCAGTGCCAGCAGGCATGTCAAAATCAGGCTTGCCATTGGGCTTGCAATTGATTGGCAAACCATTTGACGAAGGCACATTGTTAAAAGCTGGCCAAGTGATTGAGCAAGCTGCTGGAGAACTACCCAAACCAACAAAATGGTGGGCTTAAAGCGGTAGCTAGTGCCGGTTGCTGGTGGGCAACTGGAGGCACATTAAAAATAGCTATCTAAAGCGCAATTAAAAAAGTGTGGTTGCAATTTGCAGCTGATAAAAAGAAAATACTAACGACCCGATGAGGGAGTGCCGCCTTTTTTGCTCTTTAGGTTGCCTACTTGCAACCGAGCTATGGCGGCAGGACATGGCAGCGAGAGCTGCCCGGCGCAAGCGCCGCCCCTCGGAGGCTCAAGCGCCTTTAGCGCTTGAAATAGCCGTGAGAGAAAATTATGACAAACAAACCAGCACAAGACTGTACATCGATGGAAGAGGTCCGCAAAGAGATTGATCGCTTGGATGAGCAGTTGGTCACTTTGATTGGTGAGCGCTTTAGCTATGTTGATCGGGCTTGGCAACTCAAAGACAGCCCAGCTGATGCAACTGTGCCATGGCGCATTCAGCAAGTTATTGAAAAAGTCAGAGCTCATGCAGAAGAAAAAAACGTGCCGCCACGCCTTGTAGAAGCCCTTTGGAGGCAGATGATTGGCTGGTTCATTCAGTATGAAGAAGAAAAATTGGATGAAAAAGGCACAAAATAATTTTTTCTCTTGATATTGAATCAATTTTAGACTTAAGTATCACCAACGATTTCAACTCGAACGAGTTACATGAACCTCTGGGGAGGGGTCATGAAAAAGGAACAAAGCAATGTGTGGCACAAACTGCCCCTTGTTTTGTTCCTTTTTTGCTTTTAAGAGCACAAATAGAGTTGTGATTATTTCCTAAAAGTTCCGGACAAGAACTCTAGACAAAGCGGTGAGAGCTACTGTCTTACACTTGAGTGTTTTTCATTGTCTTTAGACGAGCCAGCTTGTTCATGCAGCGAGCGCCACAAGAAGTAAACTGTTGAGTGCAAGAGTGTGTGTTTGCGACCAAAGCGAACAATCACCAGATCGTGCTCAGGCAGCATATAAACCAGCTGGCCCCCATGGCCGACAAAATAGGTAAACGGCCCTTGGATGGCCTCACCTTCGCGGTCAAGAATATCATGGCGCACATGCAAACCATAAACCCCTTCGCGCAAATCTTTTTTCTCAAACCGGTCTGCAACCATATATTTGAGAACAAGAGACGATTGCAAAAATGGAGTAAGCTGCTGAGCGCTTTCAGCCTCATCACCTGCAAGCTGAATATCATTTCCACTTCGATCTGATTTCAGATGGTGCGCTTGCTCCATAGTCATCCCATTTTTAGAGAGGAAGTAAGCCACCTTAGCCCAGTCCTCAACTGTTGCGAACAAACAGCAATAAGGCGTCACGCTCCCTTCATCCGTATATGTCCGCCAATGAGCATGAGACGCACCAGCTGGTTTCCAGATTTTTTCAGAGAGCAGGACATTCAAAGGTTTTTTATAAATGCGAGTGAGCATCAGTCCGAGTAGAGCCGTATTCACATTCTGATAGTGATATTCATCAGATGGATTTTCAGGCATCTCTAAATAGTCCAAAATCCCAGGCAAACCTTCTATGTGCATCTGCGCAAGTAGAGTAAAAGGATTTGAGGCATCTTTATCAGGGCCGCGCTTGGCATCTTTCGCTAGCGGTTTCGGTGGGCCTTTCTTTTCAATACGGAGCCCACTACGCATCGTCAAAAAGCGCTCAATGATTTGTTTCTTTAAGGCTTCATCTTTCAAATCAATGAGATAGGTACCAATGGGTGTATCAAGCCCGTCAATTTCCCCCTCATCAATAGCTTTAAGAACCAAATACCCAATAAGGCTCTTAGCCATAGAATAGGAATTAAACTGCGTTTTTTCAGAAAATCCATCACGAAAATAGGCATATTGTAGCTTGCCCTTATGATAAGCCACGAGTGCATCTGTTTCATTTTCGATGTTGAGTTGCTGTAATTTCTTGCCAAATTCAGTCTCTAGCCTGTCATTCGCTTCAAATTTATGCGGCCATTGCTTGGGTTTACCAACAACATCAACATAAATCCCTTTAGCCGGCCAAACTTTCGCCGGGAAGCCTTCTTCAGCGATTGCAATCACATGGGGGTAGCGATAAGCCACACCGCCAGAGCCAAGCGCAAGAAGCAGCAAGATAAGTACAAAAAGGATCAGAAACTTTTTCATCACTATGTCCCAAGCTATAAAGGCTTAATTTACCAGTTAACATCATTTATCGGACCACAAGATAGCATGTGAAAACCGCACTGTGAGCCAAAATCATGACAAGATCGATGAAAAGCGCACAGATAATATTGCCCTTCACCAAACATTACGGTAAAGAATTCCCTTCAAGCAAGAAAAGCCATAAGGGATGAGCCATTATTTCATCTCTGTGTGCCAGTTTTACGGCAGCGCGGATGCTAGTGCGGTTGCTTGTGGGCAACCTGAAGCACAAAAAAAGGCAACCTGAAGCGCATTAAAGAGTTTCATATTTCTTAAGAGGTAAAAATGTCATCTGAAAACCCACATCTAATCAAAGGCGCGACAGGAGATTGGGAGGTCGTTATCGGCCTGGAAGTTCACGCCCAGGTGACATCAAATTCAAAGCTGTTCTCAGGCGCATCAACTGAGTTTGGCGGCGCCGCCAATGATCATGTGTCGTTGGTTGATGCGGCCATGCCAGGCATGCTGCCCGTGATCAATGAAGAATGCGTCAAACAAGCCATTCGCACAGGGTTGGGTTTAAAAGCTGAGATCAACCATTTCTCCCGCTTTGACCGGAAAAACTATTTCTACCCGGATTTGCCACAAGGCTATCAAATCTCACAATTCCAATACCCAATCGTTGGCGAAGGCGTTGTGGTTTTAGATATGAAAGACGGCTCAACCTTTAACGTTGGTATCGAGCGCCTGCACTTGGAGCAAGATGCCGGTAAATCTATGCATGACCAGCATCCAGACTATTCTTACGTAGACTTTAACCGCACCGGCGTTGCCTTGATGGAAATCGTCTCGAAGCCGGACATGCGCTCATCAGAACACGCCAAAGCCTACGTCACAAAGCTGCGCACAATCCTTCGCTATCTGGGCACGTGTGATGGTAATATGGACCAAGGCTCAATGCGCGCTGACGTGAACGTATCAGTGCGCCGCCCAGGTGAAGATTTGGGAACAAGAACAGAGACAAAAAACGTAAACTCAATTCGCTTCATCGGCCAAGCCATTGATCATGAAGTGATGCGCCAGATTGATGTGCTTGAAGATGGCGGCACCATCGACCAAGAAACACTCTTGTTTGATCCGAAAACAGGTAAAACTAGATCAATGCGCTCAAAAGAAGAAGCGCACGATTATCGCTACTTCCCATGCCCGGATCTCTTACCACTCGAATTTGATCAAGCCTATGTAGACGAACTTGCAAAAGATCTACCTGAACTGCCTGATGAAAAGAAAGAGCGGTTGATGAATGATTATGGTCTTAGCAATTATGACGCAGGCATCTTGGTGAGCTCAAGAGCGTCATCAGAATTCTTTGAAAATGTGGCTAAGGGAAGAGACGCAAAACTCGCCTCTAATTGGGTGATCAACGAACTCTTCGGCCGCCTGAACAAAGAAGGTTTAGAGATCAGCACAAGCCCAGTGAGCGCTGACCAATTGGGCGGGATCATTGAGCTCATTTCCAAAGGCGACATCTCAGGCAAAATCGCCAAAGACCTGTTTGACATCGTCTGGCAAGAGGGCGGCGACCCAGCCCAAATCGTTGAAGAGCGTGATATGAAAGCGGTTACAGACACCGGCGCTATTGAAGCCATTCTCGACGAAATCATTGCAAACAACCCAAAACAAGTTGAAGGCGTAAAAGAAAAGCCTCAGCTTGTTGGTTGGTTTGTCGGCCAGGTGATGAAACAAACCCAAGGCAAAGCTGACCCTAAGGTTGTGAATGGCATCTTGAAAGAGAAGTTGGGTTTATAAAGAGTGGCTAGGCTGAGTAACGTAGGCAAAGCCGTCAAAACCCGTGTTTTGCGCCCGCGCAGCTGTTGTGCCTCAGCACAACTAGCGTGAGCGAAAAAAATAACCCCGCATCATCTCATATGATGCGGGGTTTTTTGTTATTTCTTATCTATAATCACCTCAAGATAATCAGAGGCAATAATCGCGCTGCCATCATCAGCTGTGTTAAAACGTCCAATCAGTTGCAGTAGGTCTTGCGTTAGCTCTTCTTGGGACTCAGGTTCAAGCGTTAAAAACGCCTTGTGCACCGGGCCATAATAGGTGCGGAACAAATCAATAAACGCCTCTGGGCTTTCAAACCGCATATAAAAGGTCTTTGGCGTGATTGAAATGTTAGATGCCGCGTGGAGAAAGTTGCTTTCCAACCACTCCCGTGTTCCCCAACGCGCCGGAGATTGCACCCCAGCTGGTGGTGGAACAAGGCGGCCAAGAGTTTTAAAGAGCTGACCGATAAACCCCTCTGGCGTCCAGTTGGCTAAACCAATGCGCCCACCAGATTTACAAACCCTAAGAAGCTCAGAGGCCGATTGTTCTTGGTTCGGTGTAAACATCACCCCAAAGGTTGAAACGACACCGGCAAATTGGTCTGTCACAAAGGGCAGGTTCTCAGCATCAGCTTCTTTAAACGCAATATCAAATCCTTCAGCTGCAGCCCGCTTGGCACCAAGCTCTAAAAGCGAAGCTACATAATCGCTCGACGTCACATTGTAACCGCGCCGTGCCATTGCCAAAGTCACATTGCCATTACCAGCAGCCACATCCAAAACAGAGGCGCCATAAGGGAGTTGCATGGCCTCAGCTAAGCTTTCTCCAGAGAGCTGCAGCATCACGCCGACCTTGGCATAATCACCTGAGCCCCAAGCCGCATTTTGTTTCTTCTTAATCGCCTCAAAGTCAGGGGTATTTGAGGTTGTTAGGCCAGCTTGACCCGTTTGTAATGTCATCATTATTCTTCTCCATTTGTTAAAGTGATGAAGAAGAAATAGGGCTTATACACGCCCAAAGATGTGCAAAATATCACACTATGCTCAAAGCTAGAAATAGGGCGTATTAGCTCACCTTCGCCTGACGCAATTCCAAACGTTCCCGCACCAAAGCAATCGCCCCTCTGAGTTGATAAAACTGATCAGAGAAATCTTTCGGCACTGGAATTTGCTGCACAGCAACTTCAATCCGGCGAAGCTCGGTCATATTCTCTAAGAGCTTTTCGTTTTGGTCATCTGTGTTGATTGAATGCTCTAATCTTTTCAGCTGTTGGTACCAATGCAACAAACGGTTTCTGATCCGCCAATTATAAAGAAACGGTGCAATCTTGATGATGGGGAACAAAATGGTAGCAATCGGCAAGAGCAAAATGATTGACCGTTGAATGAAAGAGGCAAGCCAGAAGGGCAGATAGCGCTGCAAAAAAGGTACACCATCTTTATAAGACCGTTTCGTATCTTTAGAGACCGTAAACTCCGGGTCATTCACTTGCGGGAATTCAGCTGTCTTTTGGAAAATATCTCCCTTGCGATGTACGTCTTTTAAGGCTTGCACCACCAAACCGGCAAGAGCGGGGTGCAAATCATCTTGTGCAACAAGCGCAGCTGAGG
>CAXIBI010000041.1:0-19653 GCA_964022305.1 uncultured Hyphomicrobiales bacterium
ATATTTTGCGGCTGCTCAAAATGAACTTGCTCTATAGGCCTTTCAGAAAAATCGACACTTCTCTGGTCTACACCTTCTCGTGGTAGTGAGATCCCATCCATATGATCAACTTGATCAGCTTGTCTTTCTCTATCCATCATTTCCGGATGAGACGGCACGTTTGGATTTCCTGGGTGAAGCCCCTGAGGTTGCTCATTTGGATGAATTGAGCGCTCTAGATCAGCTAAATGAGCTTGATGAGCAGCCGGGTCATGATCTGCAAGATGATTAACATCATAAACATATGAATTTTCTTCTTCACCGCTCATATCATGTTGGTAAGAAGAGGCTTCCCCGTTTGAAATAAACTCTTCGTCTTTATGAGGGGGGAACGTCTCAGCACCATGCCCATACTGGTAATCCTCAGTATGAGAGAAGCTGCCATTGGGTTGCTCTTCATTACTATAGTGAGAAGCCGCGTAAACAGGCTGACCAATATTGTCATCATACTCATCTACAACCGGTGGCACATAATCTTTAGCTGTTGAGACCTCTTCATGCCAAATCGGCCCATCCCCTAAATCATCATTTGATAGGGGCTCATCTTCACTCTGACCTTGTTCATTATCAGCTCCAGAAGCATCCTCATCAAAGGGCCCCTCCTGATGTAGAGTAGACAGCTCTGATAATTCATTTTGCCCATCTTGATGAGTTAATATCTCAACTTCAGCTGAAGCATCACCTGCAAACACCTCATCCTCTGCCTCTAGAAACCCATGAGAAACACCCAAATCAGGGGCATCACTTTTTTCAGTTTCAACTTCAAACTGCTCAGCTTTCCCTACCATCTGTCCGGTTAAGGCTGCTAATTCAGCTTCAAGTGCTTGCTTCTTAGCCAACAGAGCATTTGTCAATTCCTGCACATCAGGTGTTGTATCGACTTCATGATTGAGCTGAGCTGGTTCCTCAGTCTCAGCAAACGCTTGAACTTCAGCCACCTCCTGGCTATCAACTTCACTCGGCTCAGCATGCTCATAAAAATCTTCCGATTCTAACTCCTCATCAATCTCTATTTCTTCATGTGTCTCTTGATCAGCAACCTCCTCATCAAAGCTCTGTTCGCTTTGGAGGTGAGGCACAAACCCGAGAGGAGCAAGCTCTTCTTCACGATTGGCTTCTAAACCATCAAACTCATCTGCCTGCTCAATTGAAGCCGGTTCTTCTAGAGCCACTTCAGCGTCTGCCAATCGATCAGATAACGAACTTGCGGTATCAGCAACCGCCCATTGTGACGGTTCAAATGCAGTGCTAACAGGGTGGCTCGTATAAGCATCAATATAGAAAAGACGATCGAACCTGCTCTCATCATTTTCAATCTGAGCATATGCCGTCAAAACACCTTGTTGAAGCAAAGCGGCCTGTTCAATCCAGTTTTCTCTCGATACACGGCAAGGATCTCTTAACTCATCAGATAACCGCATCATATCCGCTTCACGGAAATCAGCTATCTCCTGAAATGACTGAATACCATGTCTCGTGAGAAGAGCCACAACCGTCTCATCAATACCATCAATGAGTGTTAATTCATCATTGCTAGCCCCCTCTAAAGGAGCGTCCTCTGGCTTAAGGTCAGCCTGTTCATCAATAACTGTATCTTGCTCAGTTTTTTGTTTAACCGGGCTCACTATAATTCGTGGTTTCGGTTTTTCATCACGAGCTGGTTCAACAGTTTCAGCAATAACTTGTACTGGCTGAGCCCAAGCTGAAAGCATCTCATTAAGTGAAGGCTCAATGTCACCTGTAACTGCTGTTATTGCAACACTGGGAGTTTCAGCTTGGCTTTCAGATGGAAATTCGTTTTGAAAAAGAGCACGATTAATCAAATCAAGATCTTGAGCAACAGAGCCAACTTTGGAAAGAGCAAAATTTTTAGCTGTCTCATCAATATCTGGGGCAACCTGTATATCTTCAACCAATGTCTCAACCGCAGATATAATACTATCTACAGACTGAATAATTTGATCATCTGAAGAGCTCATTAGCCAGCATCCCCTTAACGAAAAAAGAAAATGATGAAGTAGACACGCCATCATTTACGTAAAATACAAGCCGAACCTTATCCTTAAATTATTGACAAAATAAGTACGGCTATCAACAAATATGCCTATTTAATGATGATATCATGGCAAATTGAAAGTTTCTTTTCTTCCTCACTACTATGAGAGAGTTAAAATCGGTATTGCAAAGAGCAAATCCTACATTTTTACAGCTTTTACAAAACTGTACCATATAATAAAAAAGGAGCACAAAAATGCGCTCCTTTAATAAAATCAATGTAATGTTTAAACTTAAGATATTAAGCGTTACGTGCTTCTTCCAAAGTCTTCATACCAGCTTTTTTAGCGCCAACGAGGCAAGACATATTACCTGGAGCGTGTTTATTAGCTAGCATTTGCATGTGGGCTTCAGGAATACGATCCCATTCAAACACTTCAGACATACAAGGGTCAACATGACCTTCAATCACCAAACGGTTTGCGCTTGCAGCTTGTTTCAAGTGAGCAAAGTGTGAACCTTGGATACGTTTCTGGTGCATCCAAACATAACGCGCATCCATGGTTAGGTTAAAGCCTGATGTACCCGCACAGAACACAACCATACCGCCGCGTTTCACAACAAAGGTCGAAGCTGGGAATGTTGCTTCACCTGGATGTTCAAACACCATGTCAACATTCACGCCCTTGCCAGTGATATCCCAAATCGCTTTACCGAATTTACGAACTTCACCAAACCATTTGCCATATTCGTCACTATTAACAGTTGGCAGTTGGCCCCAGCAGTTAAAGTCTTTACGGTTGATCACGCCTTTAGCACCAAGGCCCATCACGTAATCACGCTTAGATTCATCAGAAATCACGCCAATCGCGTTCGCACCAGCCGCTTTAATCAATTGAACAGCAAACACACCAAGACCACCTGATGCACCCCAAACAAGCACATTCTGACCCGGTTTCACTTCATGCGGCATGTGGCCGAAAAGCATACGGTAAGCGGTTGCCAATGTTAGAGTATAACAAGCACTTGCTTCCCAAGTAAGGTGCTGAGGACGTGGCATCAATTGCTGAGCTTGCACACGTGAAAATTGAGCAAATGAGCCATCAGGTGTTTCATAACCCCAAATTTTCTGAGTGTTAGAATACATTGGATCACCACCATTGCATTCCTCATCGTCGCCATCTGTCATATTACAGTGAACAACAACTTCATCGCCCACTTTCCAGTTTTTCACGTCTTTACCAACAGCCCAAACAATACCAGAGGCATCAGAACCAGCTACATGGAAATCATGACCGTGAACATCAAACATAGAAACCGGCACACCAAGAGAGGCCCAAACACCATTATAGTTCACACCAGCCGCCATGTTAAAAACAAGCACTTCTTTAGGTCCAAGATCCCAAGTCGGCACAGCTTCAACTTGCATGGCCTGATCAGGGTTGCCTTCACGCTCTTTGCGAATTGCCCAGGCATACATTTTCTCAGGCACATGTCCAAGCGGCGGAATTTCACCGATTTCGTAAAGATCTTTTTCAGTCATTAACTATTCCTCTAATTCGCTATCGAATATCATTCAATCACACCCTAAAACAAGCCCTATGCTCATTGGATAAGGTGCTATTAAAAATCTATATTGAGATGAGTGAAGCAATATGCAGTGACAAACCTACCTACCCAAAATGTGGTGATAGAGCTATATTGTCGGCTCCCCAAAGTCAACTCATGCATAACAAAGCAATTTCCTGACATCTTTCCGCGATAAAATCAACCCTATCTATGTCTAAGAAGGCCTCAAGACCTCAAATTTGGGGAGTTTTGAGAGAAAATTAGACCAATTACCTTAAAAACCGAGGAGAAATTATATTATTTAAAATTTGAATCATTTTGAAATTTATTGCTTAAAAGAAGTTCAACGCTTCTATGTTATATCCTATTTGTCTTGAATTTCAGAAATTGAAAGAACTTAAGGAAATATCATGGAGCAATTCAAACAAGGTGAGCCTGTAAATTTATCTCAGACAACAGGCGTCCATGGCAAACCTCCGTCTTATCTGACATCAACAACAATCTGTATGAAACAACTCCCACTTGCCATTGGCATTTCATGCCTAACCTTCATGATTCTAGGCCTCATCATCATAAATAGCGCCACACTGCTCTTTCAAACGGAACCCAGCCATTTGTTAAGTTTATTATTAGGGCTATTTTTCTTACTTTCATGCACGGCTGCCATCTGGAAACACACATTAAAAGACTAATTTTCATCTCCTTGCCGCTTTTTAAGTAGATCAGGCCGTCTCTCTTTTGTAATTTTTAGGGATTGGTTCAAACGCCACTCAGCAATTTTCTTGTGATCACCACTCAATAAAACCTCAGGGATCGTCTCCCCTTCAAACTCACGCGGGCGTGTATATTGTGGGTGCTCAAGCAAACCATCATCAAAACTCTCAGTTTCTAAACTAGAAGACGCCCCCAACACCCCGTCTTGCAAGCGAACAACAGCATCAATTAAGCAATAAGCTGCCATCTCCCCACCGGTCATAACAAAATCACCAATAGAGACCTCTTCAAGCTCACGTGATGCAATCACCCGTTCATCAAGACCTTCAAAACGGCCACAAACCAAAATAACCCCTTCTGCTGAGGCAAGTTCGCGGGCCAAACTTTGATCAAATGGGCGCCCCCTCGGCGAAAGATAAATCCGCCGCGCATTCGGTGCGATCTTAATCGCTTCATCAACTGCTTTTGCTGCAATATCAGGGCGCAAAATCATGCCCGCTCCGCCACCTGCAGGCGTATCATCAACAGAGCGATGTTTGTCAGTGGCAAAATCTCTAAAATTGATGACATCCAGCCCCCACAAACCCTTCTCAAGCGCAGTGCCAATCACACTGGTCCCCAAAGGTCCAGGAAACAATTCAGGAAAAAGCGTCAAACAAACAGCACGCCATTTTGCAGCCAGTTCGGCATCACCCATAACTCACCCTCAATCAAGTAAGAAGAATATAATTTATAAGAGACAGTTCCTACCAGCTTCCGCTGAGCTTGACCAGATAAGAGGAGGGTAAAGATGATCGAAAATGGCTTTAATGGAAGAATAATAAAGACGCTTGGTTTACAAAGAAACCAGCAGCGGACAACGGAATAAATTTAACAAAACTTCAAACCCGTCTTTTTCAGCTGTAAGCGGACAGCCCTTTAAGAGATATAATAGTCCTGTTTTAAAATGACCGATCTCCCATAACAAACGAGATTGATCCAGCCGCTTCATTCCATAAACTATCAAATCACCAAAAAAGTCTTCCTCGATATCAGCTCTTAGATCATCTTCACGATCAATCACATCGCCAATACACAAAAGCACAACAGTTTGCTCCAATGTCTGCAAATAATCCCGCAGCATACCAAGGCCTTCTTGCCAGGCCTCATAAGAATGCACAAGAATTACAAGCGGCCCGCTCCCAACCTGGGCACGAGGTCCTGCCATCAATATCCCACCACGACAACCGCTTTCTTTCAAATGAATATAATCACGGGTTAATTGACGAGCAGACTGATGCTCCCCCATAACGATGATATTTTCTGATTGGCAATATTCATGGAATTGCGCGCCGACATTTTCTGTCAGAGTGAGGAAATCTGCTTCAATACGCGCCGCTTCAGAACGGCGCCGCACTTCACGCTCTAAAGCGCGCATGGCAATTTTATTTTCTTTTTTCAATTCATGAAGTTCAAACCCACGACGCGAGCCACAGAAACCAACTTCTTTAGAAAAAGAAAAACGAGACGCTTTTAATAGCTCTTCATTTTCAAGGTATAACGCACGAACAGGCAAGCTCGCGCCCTTAGCCACTTGAAACCCGACAGATAGCGCAGCCTTGTTAGGGCAACGCCCACCAAGCTTTAATATGATCTGTTCAGCCATTCATCGTCTCCTAATGTGCGGATGCTCTGTGGGCATCTGAAGCACTCCTTAAAAGAGTGCGGATGCTTTGTGGGCTACAGCGACGGTTTCTTTTGTGGATGCTTGTTGGGCATCTGAAACACACAAAAGGCAACTGAAGGAGCACTAAAAAGCCGGTTTCTCGTGGGAAACCTGAAGGCTCATTAAAAAGAAGCATCTGAAGCACAACTAATATGTAAGGAACCCTAAATGATTCGTCACAAAACTAAGAAGATAAATAATCAACAAAAAGATGTTTTTTCTGAAATCAGTCTATAATTGAAACATATAATCAACAAGTGCGAAATACACCTGAGACAATACAAATTGCCTCAGGAATCCGTTTTTAAAAATGATTACATAAGCTTATGTCAGAATACTGAGTAAGAGGATCAGAATGAGTTAACAAAACCTTAATTTTAATTAACTCAGCGCCCCTTCTCCAAATGCACGGCGCATATGGGCAAAGTCAGTAAGACGTGCCTCAACTCCTCGGTTTAAAGAGCCCTTTTCAAACGCACCATTGCGCGTACGTGCTCCTGCTTTAACACCTGTTAAAATCTCTAAACCTTCATCAATATGCTCGATCGACCAAATGCAAAAATCACCACGACCACAAGCAGCAACCACATCTTCTCGAAGCATTAAATGCACCCGGTTCGCGTGAGGAATAATCACACCCTGCTCGCCAGTGAGGCCTCGGGCAACACAAAGATCAAAATAACCTTCAATCTTTTCATTCACACCGCCAATAGCCTGCACACCGCCTTGTTGATTGACAGAACCAGTTACAGCAATCCCCTGGCGAATAGGCACTTGAGAAAGCGCAGAGAGCAAAGCAAACAATTCAGCGGCTGATGCACTATCCCCATCAATCCCGCCATAAGATTGTTCAAAAACCAAACTCGCACTCAGAGCTAATGGCACATGCTGAGCATAAGTGCCCGCCAAATAGCCCCACAAAATCATCACGCCCTTAGAGTGGATCGGCCCACCCAGTTCAACCTCGCGTTCAATATCAACAACACGGCCAGCACCCATGCGCACCTGCGCTGTAATTTTATTAGGGCGTCCAAATACATAATCACCATGCTGTAAAACGCTTAAACCATTAATCTGACCAATCACACCACCATCTGTCTCAATCATCTGCAAATCGCGCATGATAGATTCGCGGTACCGCTCTTTCACCAAAGATGATCTTTGCTCTCTTTTACTGAGAGCCATTTTAATATCAGCATGAGCCGTTGTTTTACGCTCATCTTTTGAAGAGAGGTAATCAGCCTCAATTAAAATATCCTGCAATTGCACAAAATTAATATAGAGCTTTTCACCGTCCCCTGCCAAACGAGAACTCTCTTCAATCAAACGTCCAACAGCCACAGCATCCAAAGGCTTTAAGCCCTTCTTCTTCAAAATACCGGTAATAATTTGCGCATATTGCATCTCAGTTTCATCACTGCGATCTACCCGATCTTCAAAATCAGCCTGAATTTTAAAAATCGTCGCAAATTCCGGGTCAGCTTCTTTCAAACGATAAAAAATTTCCCGCTCACCAAACAATATAACTTTCACATTCAATGGAATAGCTTCAGGAGAAAGCGAAACAGGCTTTAAAACAGACCCATCATCAATTGGTGAGGCAATGCGCACTTCTTTATCAATAAGGGCTTGCTTAAACCCATCCCATGAGAAATTATTTTGCAAGAGCTTGGCCGCATCTATAAGCAAGACACCACCATTTGCCTTGTGAAGCGCCCCTGCTTTAATCATATTAAAATCAGCACCAACACCATGGCTCGAACCTGTCTCAGCTTCAATACGGCCAAGTAAATTACTCAAGGTCGGGTTAACCTCTTTTACAAGCGGCGCACCATTTAACTCACTGCGCTTATGGCTCACCAAAACATTCACCATATAACGGCGAAATTTCGGGTCATCTTCTGTCTCAACATGCCCCTTGACCAAAACATCATCATTTTGCTCATCAACAAATAAACCAACATGACGAATGAGGTCCGTCTCAACAAACTTTAAATATGAAGTGATTTTATCATGTTTTTTAAAGGTTTTTCGCACCCCCATAAGCGCAGCACTGACAACATTTTTTGCCATATCAGCATTAAGCTTTATCAGCTTTTCAGCCCGCTCTTTTTGTTGCAACGGAAAACTCTGGAACAATTCAGCTAATTGGCGCTCAAGTGCTTCAATCTTAGCCTCAACAACCCGGCGCTCACCAACTGGCTTTGCTTGAAAAGCTTCAGGCTCAAGAGGCTCCCCATCTTCAAGAGGCACCATTGTAAACCCAGAAGGCGTGCGCAATATTCCAACATTCTTAGAACGTGCATGCTCGACCAAATTATCGATAGCATCTTCCTGGTTGCTCTCAAAAGCTAGATCAATCGCGCGGCGGCGCGTAATATATTCATCTGAGTGAAACATCGCGGAGAGTCCAACGCGAAGCTCATCAATCGATTGGATCATAAGATCCCGGAATTCAACACCTTGTCCTGCGCTTAACTCAATCGCAATCGGTTGATAGCTATTTTCAAAATTATTGACATAAACCCAATCCGATGGTGCGCCCCAAGACGGCAATGTTTGCTGAAGCAATTTAGTAATGGCCGTAAGTTTACCAACCCCCAAACCACCAGCAGCATAAATGTTGAAATTATCGGTTCGAATATCAACCCCAAGCGCCACAGCCTCAAGGCCGCGGTCTTGCCCGATTAATCCTGAAAAGGGCTCAACTTCTTTCGTTGTTAAAAAACCTAATTTACCCGGATTAAGCGCATGGCGAAGCCCCGCCACCTCAATAGTATCATTCGCCTGACGTGACTTCTTCCCCACCATTTGACGACTTTTATTCAATCCGAACATTTCACCCCTCCAGATGCGCTAAAAAAACCACCCCGAAAATAAAGGGAAGCAGTTTTTAAATCACACATTACATCCAGTATTTTACGAACCTATGTGGCCTTTTAAATGGGCCTAAATCTGAAAATTAGTTTTATACACCAATTGCCACTGACAAGATAATTAAAGATTGGAAACCCAACAGTAAAGCTCATGATGAACTATGCCGACATTTGCACCAGTTACCCCCAAAAATTGTTGTGAATGCCTGCAAAGAGCAGCAATTTGCAAAAAAAAACAGCAGATCATATCGATCCACTGTTTCTTAAAAATAATTCTGTGTCTCAGCCTTCTTATGAATTAAGAGATATATCTTAACGTGGTGCACGCTTTGCCAAGATACGTTGCAAAGTTCTTCTATGCATATTCAAGCGCCGCGCTGTCTCTGAAACATTGCGATTACACAACTCATAAACACGTTGAATGTGCTCCCAGCGCACCCGGTCAGCTGACATAGGGTTTTCTGGTGGTGCTGCTTTTTCACCAGTTGCCATAAGCGCAGCCACAACATCATCGGCATCAGCAGGCTTCGCCAAATAATCAATCGCACCAAGCTTCACCGCAGTCACTGCAGTTGCTAAGTTTCCATAACCAGTTAAAACGACAGAACGGGCCTCAGGGCGAGCTTCAGATAAAACTTCAAGCACCTGCAAACCATTACCACCATTAAGACGCATATCAACCACAGCAAATGCGGGCGGAGACTTGCGAATAATCGCAATGCCATCATCAACATTGTCAGCGGTTTTCACATCAAATCCTCGCGCCTCTAAAGCACGCGACAATCGATTTAAAAAGGATTGGTCATCTTCAACAACCAATAATGACCGATCTTCATGATTAGACCAGTCTATCGCCTCCATAACCATAACAGATCTCCCCAACCTATTTAAATTATTGAGTTTTCTTGGACCCTATTCATAAAGAAAATTGACACTCAATCTCCTAAATAGAATGGCTCTAAACTAGACTTTAGTGCTTAAACCCTTAAAAGTGAAGTTAAATTGAAGAATAAGCCTAATTTGTCGCAGCATTGAAAAATCACCTCCAGCTGATCTAATCATCTGAAACGGCTGGCTCAAGCATATAACGAGGCCAATCAAGTTTCACAAAAGCACCTGAGACAGCCCCTTTCATAAATTCATGCTTTACATTTCCAAACCGCATAACAGCCCCTGATCGCTCTAGAAGTGTTTTTGAAATAAAGAACCCAAGCCCCATCCCACTTTGATGATCTTCAACTTCACCGCGCGCAATTGAGCGCGAGGAAACAAACGGCTCCCCTAAAATTTTCATCATATCAGCTGAAAAGCCCGGCCCATCATCAACAATGCTTAATTTCACTTTTGTTTCAGTCCACTCAATCGTGATCACAACCCGTGTCTTAGAAAATTCAACTGCATTCTCAACAATATTCCCTAGCGCATAAATCATACCCGGATTACGTTGCAACAAAGGCTCTTTATCGAAAGGTGCAACTGTTCCCTCACGGGGAGACTTCTTTATAACTATATTGGCATTTAATGCCTTAAGCGGTTGTGCCACCTCTTCAATCACATCACCAATTGTTGAGCTCGCCACCAACATATCCGCATCCATCCCCTCATCCGTTAGAGATTGCAGAATTTCACGGCACCGAACCGCCTGCCGGCGAATAAGTTTCACATCATCTTTTATGTGGTTCTCATCAGGGAGCTCACGCTCAAGCTCTTTGGCCACCAAACAAATGGTTGAAAGCGGTGTACCAAGACCATGCGCTGCTGCAGCGGCCAACCCATCAATCGCAGATAATTTTTGCTCGCGTGCTAAAGTCGCTTCAGTAGCCGCAAGGGCTGCAGACATAATCCGGCTCTCATTTGCAATCCGCCAGGCAAAGAAACCAATAAACGCCATAGCGCATATAAGCGAAATCCAATTTCCCATCCTGTAAGCCATAGGGAACTCCAGCCCGCCAACAGTCTCCCAAGGCAATGGAAGATAAACAAAGCTGACGATACTCGCAGTAATCACCGCCAATATAGAAAGGATCACAGTTGATTGGGTTCTAAGAGAAGCCGCAGAAATAGCAATAGGTGCCACCAGTAGTGAAGCAAAGGGGTTAAGGATCCCCCCTGTTAAATATAACAGAACCGAAAGCTGTACGATATCAAAGCCAAGCATCCAGGTGCCAAACTTATTGCCGATCACCTTAATGTCATTCACCATTGCGCTCAGCACAACATTAATACAAACCGAAAGACAAATCACAAATATCGTTGTTGAAAGCGGGAACTCAAACTGGAGCCAGTAATAAACAAGAAGAACAGCTGCAAACTGTCCTACAATCGCTATCCAGCGCAAGCGCACAATTGTTCGAAGACGCAAATGCGATCTGTTTATATAATCTCTTTGTTCCATATAAAAAGACATTAAGGAATTAGACAAAACTGACAACCTAAATCATAAAATAAAGATAACCTATTTTTATCATGCCTTTTAAAATACGAATTCTCATCACAATTCAGTGCTAAATATCGTCACACCAAATTGATCGATAAAGCGGATGCTTTGTACTGGTTGCTAGTGGGAAACTGAAGCCACATTAAAAAACCGCAACCTGAAGGAGCACTAAAAAGTGAAGAAGGAAATCCTTGACCTTTTAACCATTGCCCGCTTAATGTCCACGCTAATCATTGTGTTAAAATTAATAAGCCCTTTTTAAATTTTAGTATCTCGGATCTCAGGTAATTACATGCGCCTCAATCAAGTTTTTATTATTTTATGTTGTTTCTGTTTCGGTGCCCTTATTGCCATCTGGCTTTATGCGCTAGAGCATCAAACACCCAAAACACAAATCGTGAATAACAGCAAAGCACTCATCGGCGGTCCCTTCAATTTAGTCGATCACAAAGGCAGCCCAAAAACTGACAAAGATTTCCAAGGCAAATATATGCTGATTTATTTTGGCTATAGTTTCTGCCCAGATATCTGCCCAACAGATTTACAAAAAATGGCACGAGCCATCGACTTAGCAAAACCCAAAAGTGATAAAGTCCAACCCATTTTTATCACCATCGATCCAGAAAGAGACACGCCAAAACAATTGGCCGGTTACGTCTCAAATTTTCACCCTCGTTTAGTTGGACTAACTGGTTCTTTAGAAGAAATTACAAAAGCGAAAAAGGCCTATAAAGTCTATGGCATCAAAGTTGATGAAAATGGCAAGCCTTCAAAAAATATAACAGGTGATGATTACCTCATGGACCATTCACCCCAAACTTTTTTAATCGGCCCAGACGGAAAATTCATTCGTTATTTTCGCTTTAACAACACAGATAAAGACATGGCGACAGCCATCAACAAACACGTAAAATAAAGAACAGTGTTTATAGGGAAACAATAAGCACCAAGGCCTAATAAAAGCGCTTTTCTGTGAGTAGAGATTTAAAAAATAAAAATAGCACTTTAAATATTAACCAACAAAGATAATGATTGAGATTGTGATTCGGAGCTTCAAGCGGCAATGAAGCCAATGTCGAATTTTCAGTCTTCAGCAAAATAATAATCAAAATACAAATTTAAGAAGAGGCAATTCCATGCGGTGGGCAGCACGCCTTAATATCAGTAAAAAGAGTATGCTCCAGCATGGAGAAGAAATCGCTTTAGAAAATTGCGATATACCGATTAAATTCCGCAGGCACCCGAAGGCACGGCGATTAACATTGCGCGTCAGCTCAACAGATCGCTCAGCCATCGTAACAGTGCCTCCCTTTTGCACAGACAAAGAAACCATTTCATTTTTAGAGAACAACCGAAATTGGTTATTCGAACAATTTGAAAAACTGCCCGAAGCGGCTCCTTTCAAGCATGAGAGCATCATCCCCTTAAGAAGCGAACCTCATAAGCTCATTTTCGCGGGACAATCTCGCGGAAAAGGCGTTGTTTGGATTGAGAATTCCCAAGAAGAATTTAACTTCGGAGATGATGCCTCTATAAGTGAAGAACAACACTTACCAGAAATTCATATCAACGGCACAGAACAATTCGCCCCGCGCCGCCTAACCAGATGGCTCATCGACCAAGCCAGAAAAGACTTACAAGAACGCTCCAAATGGCATGCCGATAATTTAGGGCTGAAATACCAGAAAATCATGATCAAAGATCAACGCAGCCGTTGGGGATCATGTTCATCACGCGGCATTCTTTCTTATTCGTGGCGCCTCATCTTAGCGCCTTTCGAAGTTTTAGATTATGTAGCCGCACATGAAGTGGCACATTTAGCAGAAATGAACCACGGACCTGACTTCTGGGCTCTGGTTGAACAAACACTCCCGACCTACAGAGACGCCAAAGACTGGCTCAGAGACCACGGCTCCGACCTGCATCGCTATGGCGCAAATAGCTAAAACCGCGGTTGCTTTCCTGCATGTATCGTGTCGCATACTTAAAGTTCAAAAATAATAAACTCGATAGTGACTTACGAAGAAGGAGTACTGCCCTCCCTCAGGGCAGTAGGACATGACGAAGCGCCAGAGAAGTCCGGCGCGTTGCGCCGCACAGTGCGGTTGCATGTAGGCAACCTAAAGTACAACTAAAAAGTAGAGCCTGCCGCTTCAGCGGCAGAATAGCCCGTGAGTTAAATAGAGCGCGGTTGTTAGTGGGCAACCTGAAGCGCTACTAAACACTTCCCTATCCCTCAATCTTACCAAACCGCGCAATACCAAGTGCCGCATCGCGAATAGCAGCCAGCACTGCCAAACGATTGAGGCGAATATCAGCAGCCTCATCATTCACAATCACCCCATCGAAAAAGGCATCAACCGGCCGGCGCAATTTAGAAAGCTCACCCATCGCACCTTCAAAGTCTTCTTTCTTTATCGAAGAAGTTGCTTTTTTCGAAACGGTTTTAATGGCTTTATTGAGCGCTTTTTCCTGCGCCATTTTCAAAAGCTCTTCATTGACATCTCCGCCATAGCGCGTCTTGTCTTTCTTCTCTTCAATGCGCAAAATATTCTCAGCCCGCTTAATCCCAGCAAGCAAGTTCACACCGTCATCTGTCTCTAAGAAAGCAGAGAGCGCTTCAACACGCTTCACAATCATCAACAAATCATCTTGCCCACCAAGCGAGAACACAGCGTCGATTAAATCATGCCGCACCCCTTGATCTCTCAGATAAACCTTCAACCGATCCGCAAAGAAAGAAAGGAGATCATCAACGAGTTTTTCATCAGAAGCAAACTCAGATCTGGTTGCCTTAAAGAGATCCTTTAAAGACAGCCTTAGGCTGTTCTCAAGCACAATGCGGATAATACCCAAAGCCGCCCGGCGCAAAGCAAACGGGTCTTTTGAGCCGGTTGGTTTTTCATCAATCGCCCAAAATCCGGTGAGAATATCTAATTTTTCAGCTAATGCTACTGCCATAGATACAGGTTCTGATGGCACCTCATCAGTTGGCCCTTGCGGTTTATAATGGTCTTCAATCGCCGCAGCCACACTTGCATCTTTGCCTTCAGCAAGAGCTAAATACCGCCCCGCAATGCCTTGCATATCCGGCGCTTCATAAACCGTCTCAGAAACCAAATCAGCCTTCACATACCTAGCGGCCTCTTTAGCAAGAGCGACATCAGCGCCAATTTCCTTCGCGATCAAACCGCTCAAACTCTCAAGCCGCTTCACCCGCTCACCCACAGTACCGAGCTTCGCGTGAAACACAATCTCTTCAAGTTTAGGAAGCAGGTCATCAAGCGGACGCGCCAAATCATTATCCCAAAAGAACTTCGCATCCGAAAGCCGTGCCCGAATAACCCGCTCATTTCCCGCGATAATCTCAGCACCCTCATCATCTGTCTCTAGGTTAGAAACCAAGATAAATTTATTGGCTAGAGCTTTCCCCTTGCGAACAGAAAAACACTTCTGATGACTTTTAAGCGTACTGATCAAAACCTCACTTGGCACATCCAAGAACTCTTTATCAAAAGAGCCCATCAACACCACAGGCCACTCAACAAGACCAGCAGCCTCTGCTAGCAAACCTTCATCTTCAACCAAAGCAAGCTTCTTCTTCGAAGCTAGTGCTTTTGCATCTTTCAAAATAATCTCAGCTCGTTTTGCTGGATCGAGAATAACCTTATGCGCCTCTAATTTAGAGACATAATCTTCAAAGCTTTTCACTGAAAAAGTCTTAGGCCCTAAAAACCGGTGACCTTGCGTTTTATTGTCAGCCCCAACCCCGTCAACAATGAATTTCAAGGGCTTACCATCAAACACACAAAGGATAGAATGCAAAGGCCGCACCCAGCGCAACCGGCTCGAGCCCCAACGCATCGATTTTGGCCATGGAAAATTGCGCACCACATTCATGAGCAATTCTGCAATAATATGTTCAGCTGCTCGCCCCTCACGATCGATCACAGCCACATAAAACTGCCCCTTCTTATCATCGTGAATTTCACATTCTTCTAAAGTGAGACCAGTACTGCGCAAAAAACCTTCCAAAGCTTTTTCAGGCGCATCAATGCGCGGTCCCTTACGCTCTTCACGCACATCAGATGATTTTTTCGGGACCCCTTCAACATGAAGGCAAAGACGGCGCGGCGTTTCAAAATGCTGAACTGAGCCAAAATCCAAACCAGCCTCTTTCAACCCCTGTGTCACCAAACGAGCCAAATCTTCACCGGCTCGTTTTTGCATACGAGAAGGAATTTCTTCAGAAAATAATTCAAGCAATAAATCAGACATAAGCCATCCAGATAAAATCAGTTCAAAACAATAAAGAGAGGGTTAGAATTTTAATGCCTCTAAACCAGACAAGAAATTATCAAACCCAAAATAGAAAAAGAGCGGCGCTAGCAATAAAAGTGAGACAAGAATAAGCATGCCTAATAAAGGCCAAACCGTTTCAATAATCCAGCCAATTAAAAAGGTAAAAGCTGCCAGCAAAAAAGCAAACAAAAGCCCAAGCGGTATAACCAATCCCAAATGAGAACTGGCAACAGGTCCATCAGCTGGCCCATAAAGATAAAGGCTACCAACAATAAAGAGCCCAAACAAACCACCCAGCAAAGTACAAATGCCTGAGAATACCCCTGGTTCCGGTAAGTCAGCTAAAACACCATCTTGAGCTTCATCACTCATCTTTTATCTCTTTTCACGAAATTAGATATTTAAACCACTATACAAATCTATTCAGCTGCTTCTTGAGAAACAGGAGAAGCACCGCCAGCTTCAGTCTCAAGCCAAGCCGTACAACATGCCTTCGCAAGATCCCGCACCTGCAAAATATAAGATTGCCGCTCGGTCACAGAAATCACGCCGCGTGCATCAAGCAAGTTAAACAAATGACTAGCCTTAATACATTGATCATAGGCTGGCAAAACACAGCCATGTCCACCATGAGTGCCAGTCCCTTTGCCTTGTTCCAAAAGAGCCGTGCATTCAGCTGCTGCGTCTTTAAAATGCTGGAACAATTTTTCTGTGTTGGCATATTCAAAATTATGGCGTGAATATTCTTGCTCCGCTTGCAAGAACACATCCCCGTAATTCACACGAGCGTCGCCCTCACCCCCATTGAAGTTAAGCTCATAAACATTATCAACGCCCTGACAATACATCGCCAAGCGCTCTAGCCCATAAGTGAGCTCTCCCATCACTGGCGAGCAATCAAAACCACCAACTTGCTGAAAGTAAGTAAATTGAGACACTTCCATGCCATCACACCACACTTCCCAGCCCAGTCCCCACGCACCAAGCGTCGGGCTTTCCCAATCATCTTCAACAAAGCGAATATCATGGGACGACATATCAATCCCAATCGCTTCCAAACTCTTTAAATAAAGTTCCTGAATATTGGGGGGGGATGGTTTGAGCACAGTTTGAAACTGATAATAATGCTGCAAGCGGTTTGGATTTTCACCATAGCGTCCATCAGTTGGTCGCCGTGAGGGCTGCACATAAGCCGCGTTCCACGGCTTTGGCCCCAGCGCACGAAGCACCGTAGCAGGATGAAACGTCCCAGCGCCAACCTCAACATCATAGGGTTGCAAAATCACACAGCCCTGCTCTGCCCAATAAAGTTGTAACGTTAAAATCAAATCTTGAAATGATTTGGTTGGTTGCAAAGCACGTTTTTTCATAATGTCAGCCATTAAAACCTGTATTCAAAGATAAAAACCATTTGTTCATCAAAAGGTTTTAACCGAACAAAGGCCTATAAGCTACTAAGATTTTAGCCTTAAACCTCAATCCACAAACAAATAAAACAGCCAAACTGTTGCTCATTTGCTATTGGCCATGAGGCTTAACCTCCCTATTCTGTATTAACCAAATCTTAAGATTTTGAGAAGGCACGTTATTTTTTCAAAAAATCAATGACATGGCTAAGAAAAAACAAATAAAATCAGCTAATTATAAAGCCATCATTGGTTTAAGCCTGAAAAAGTTGACGCAGTAAAGTTGGGAATATCGGTTATGTCATCTGGATCAAATACAAGTCTAAAAAACCATCACACCCCAATCAAAGTCAGGTCATATAAAGCCAAAACACTTGTTTTTTCCCTTATTGCGCTTTTTTTCTCCCTCGCATTGCCAAATGGTACCACACTTCAAACCCCAAAAGCCCACGCCCAAGCCAATAAACCGGTCCAAAAATCAGTCATCATTGACCGCGCTTATTTTTTCAAACAATTCCGAAAAAAATTCTATCCTATTAAAGAAAAAGAAAAATACCTCATTGATCGCTATGAGCGCCTCTTTAATTATTGGGATACTCAACCCCAACTAACTGACTTGCGCTGGCTTGCTTATATCTTGGCGACCACCTATCACGAAACAGGCCGCAGCATTAAAGCGGTGAGAGAATGTTTTGGTAAAACGGACCAAGCCTCAATCAATTGCGTAACAAGGCTTTATCGCCGTGGCCGCATTAAGAGAAACTACGCCAAAATCGATAAGAAAACCGGCAAATCATATTTTGGCCGCGGTCATGTTCAACTAACCTGGGCCTTTAACTACAAGCGCATGGGTAAAGAACTCGGCATGAAAGACCAGGTCTATGTCAACCCAGACCTTGCACTCCATCCAGATACATCCGTTGCCATCATGTCAGAAGGCATGATCAAAGGTCTCTTTACAGGCAAACGTCTCTCTCAATATTTCAACGCCCGCACTACCAACTGGGGCGGCGCACGGCGCATCATTAACGGGATGGACAAATACAAACTCATTGGTGGTTATGGCAGAAAATTCCATGCAACACTGCGCACCATCCCTGGCAAGCCTAAAACAGACGACCCGAAAGATGGCCCAACAGACGAACCACAAGTCGCCACGTGTGAAGGTGAAACCATCCCGCAAAGCTGCTTGAATAAACTTAAATCCGAACTCGCCTTGCTAACTGGCAAGTATGAAGATCAAAATAAAATCTATCTAGCGAACCTTTCTGACAATAAAACCCTTGCAGACAAGGTCAAAAATTTAACACTCGAGCTAGAAGCCTTAAAAGCTGATAGCCCAGACATGGCAGCTGAACTCGCTAGCCTGAAAAACGCTCATCAAGATTTGGAAAATCGCTACAAAGATATTCAGACACAAAACAAAGCCAATGAAGATGAAAAATTCCGCCTGGCTGAAGCAAATGAAAAACTACAATCCAAACTCGATGATGCCATTGCCACCGGCTCCACCGGCACTGATGGCGGCCTTTTAAAAACCCGCCTAGAAGAGCTAGAAGCCAAACAAAAAGAGCTAGAGAGCAAACTGACAGCAGTCACTAGTGATCAACAAAGGCTGGCCAAACTCTCAGATAGCCTAACCAAAAAAGAAGGCTTGCTTGAAGACAAAGCCCAAGACATTGAAATTTCAAGATCAGCCTTGCAAACAAGAGAAAAAAATCTGCTTGAAGATCAAGACGCTGTTGAAAAGGAAGAAAACCGCTTAACTGAGAGAAGCCTGGATCTCAACCACAAAGAAGCGCGGCTCAAACAATATGAAAAAGATCTAGCCGACGAAAAAGCAAAACTTGAAGAATATTATTCCAAAAACTGGTTTTCACGGATGTGGGATAAGACCTCATCCATGTGGAGCGATGAAGAGAAATAAATAAGTTTTATAAAGAGACACAAAGCCAACGAGGTGAAGAAAATGAAACGTCTAGTATTGAAGTCTTTTAAAACAAATAAGCTACTGAAAAACCTCACAACATCTCTGGTTGCCGGGCTTATGGTAGCGCTCACCCAAACAGCTGCCTATGCTGATAGAAATTTCAGCAAATTTGATATCGTGCTCAACAAATCAAGCGGTGCCGTCAACGTTGAAGGCCTCAAGACAAAAAACTACCTGCAAGAGCTGGCCAACACCCGCTTTGTTTATCTTGACCTCAAAGTCCTGCTAGATGGCACAGATGAAGACGCCGTTCTCCAATCAACAGAAGAAGCTGACCGCCGCACACCGGTTGATTGCCAAAAGGGCCGCTTTGGACCGTTACCCATGGTTGAAGGCATGGAATATTACCTGGCCACCTCTTATGAAGGCAAACGCGTCACCGCAACCTTTTATCCAGGAACAAGAGCCCAGCACACATTCAACGACGTGGCGTGCACCTTCGACATCCGCATTAAAAAACGCGCGGTGTTCCACTTAAGAGGGTTCTTTGCGGTTGTCTCAAACACCTATGAAGACAGCGTCTCTTTCCAGCTCCGCCCCGTTGCCCCAACAGGCAAAGAAGTCAGCCAAGTTTTAAAATAGGGTCTAGACCCAAGGGGCTAGCCTCCTTTGTAAGTTGA
>CAXIBI010000042.1:0-19016 GCA_964022305.1 uncultured Hyphomicrobiales bacterium
TGCCTTGATGCTCAATGGTTAAATAGCTAATGCATTTGCTGGCATTCAACTGATAAGCATTGGGGAAGGCATTGGTTGGGCAGATGTCCAAGCATTTCCGGCAAGAGCCGCAATGATCTGTTTCCGGCTTATCTAACTCAAGTTCATGAGTTGTAAAGATCGCGCCGAGAAAGGTCCATGAGCCCAGTTCCTGGCTGACCATATTGGTGTGTTTGCCTTGCCATCCAAGCCCAGCTTGCATGGCAAGGGGTTTTTCCATAACTGGGGCAGTGTCGACAAAGACTTTCACTTCAGCGCCGGTTTCAGCTACAAACCAACGAGCCAGGTTTTTAAGCTTTTTCTTGACGATGTCATGATAATCTTTCCCCTTTGAATAGCAGGAAAGAACTCCGTTTTTCGTCTTTTCTAATTCTGGCAGCGGGTTCTGCTCGGGGCCGTAATTCATGGCGAGCATGATGATGCTTTTTGCTTCTGGCCAAAGTTCTATTGGGCTTTCGCGCCTTCGTTTTTTCTCTTTCATCCAAAGCATGTCGCCATGCCAATTGAACTCTAGAAACTCATTGAAAGCGTCTTTATTCAAATTGGGCAGTTCAGCTTTTGTAATGCCGACTTGATCAAACCCTTCAGATTGAGCTTGGCTGATAAGTGCTGATTTAAGATCGCTTTTGAACATCTTATTACTATGAAGTGAACCGGATTAAAAATCCAGATTAGTATAGTAAGCAGGAGGTACTATGCCCGGTACCGTGTCTTGTAATAGAGGGCGGAAGGATGGTCTTGATTTTACTCTGGCGTACCAATTTTTCACAATCGGGGTGCGCTCCCATGTGACATCACCTAAGAAATCAAGACAGGATAAATGCGCCGCGGCGGCTAAATCTGCAATGCTAATATAGTCACCCCCGATCCAATAACGCTCTTCAAGCAAGCGGCTGAGATATGCCATGTGATTGTGCATATTGGCCATGGCCGCACGGATGGCTTCTGGGTTTGGAGATTTGCGGTGCACAAAGGGGTTTTCTACTTTTTCGTAAAAAATATAAGACCAAACTTCTTGGTAAAATTTATTATGGAACCAATCAACCATACGCCTCACCTCAGCGCGGTGGACGGGCTCTTCTGGTAGAAGCTCAGGGATTTTGGCTTCTGGTGTGTAAACATTGGTTTCCATCAAATATTCTGTAACCGGGTAAATGCCACTAACGGCCGCATTATCCAGCAATAAAACCGGCAAATTACCACCAGGATTGACCGCTAAGAAAGGCTGGCGCCATTCCCAGGGTTTTTCTTCAGGCAGTGCCGCTTCAATGCAAAACTCTTTTAATAACAGTCTGGCTGTTCTTGAAAGAGGGCAGAGAGGATAATGTATGAGCTGCACCATAAATGGGCTCCGTTGAGGCTTTTTATCTAAGTTTGGATAAGATTGATTGATCTTATCGTATATATAGCTGCTTTAGATACTGGCTTATCATAAGCTTTTAGAACAATCACCAGTTTTTGGCACCAATTATTGGCTTGTGTTCTGCACCTATTTGCCATACTGAAGTTTCTTGTCAAAAAACAGACACTGTTTACAATGCCTCACAAAATTTATTGTGAGCGAATGGAGGTTGAGTTGCCAATAGAACAGTTACTCATATTATCAATCATTCAAGGATTAACTGAGTTCTGGCCAGTTAGCTCTTCTGGGCACTTAAACCTTGTTCATCTTTTAACAAATTGGCAGGATCAAGGCCCGCTGATTGATGTTGCGGTGCATTTTGGCAGTTTATTTGCTGTTTTGATCTATTTTTGGCGCGATATTGTCCATTTGCTGAAAGCTGCGGGAAATCTTCTGCTCGGCCGGTTTAACAAAGATACGCAGTTTCTCATTTATTTGGTTGTGGCCAGCATCCCCTTGCTTATTGCAGGATTTCTCTTGCTGAAATCTGGGTATTATAAAGATCTTCGTACCATTGAAGTGATCGCCTGGGCCAATATCATTTTTGCGTTTGTTTTATGGTGGTGTGATGCAAACCCGCCAATGGTTCGCAAGCTTGAAGATATCACTTGGAAAGATGCTCTTTTTGTTGGTTTTTCTCAAATTATTGCGCTTATTCCTGGTGCGTCACGCTCTGGCATTACAATGTCGGCTGCTCGTTATCTAGAATTTGACCGTGTTGAAGCTGCTCGTTTTGCCATGTTGCTTGCCATCCCTTCTATTTTAGGGCTTGGCCTTGGTACCGTTTATGAGCTTGTTCAATCGGGTGATGCGTCTTTACAGAGCGATGCTATCTTTGTGGGTGTTTTATCGTTCCTTACAGCGCTCTTTTCTATTTGGTTTATGATGGCGCTCTTGAAACGTATGTCCATGCTGCCATTTGTGATTTACCGCTTTATCTTAGGGGCAGCCCTTCTTAGTTTTATTTATGTGTTTTAAAGCCTAAATTTGAGCCCATATTTAACCCCTTTGCCTTGTTTAAAAAGCAAAGGGGTTTTTTATTTTTAAGAACCTTTGGGTTTAAACTTAAGCGCTACGCCGTTATTACAATAGCGCAAGCCTGTTGGCTGGGGGCCATCAGTAAACACATGACCTTGATGACCACCACAACGCGCGCAGTGATATTCTTCGCGCCTGTAGCCAAGCCAATAATCTGCTTTTGTAGCAACTGCGCCGTCTAACGGTTGATAAAAGCTTGGCCAGCCTGTGCCGCTCTCATATTTTGTTGATGAGCTGAACAAAGGCAGGTCACAGCCGGCGCAATGGTAGATACCTTCGCGCTTTTCATCATTTAAAGGACTGGTGCCTGCGCGCTCTGTGCCTTCTTTGCGAAGCACGCGATATTGTTCGCTTGTTAAAATCTCTTTCCATTCAGCTTCTGTTTTTTTAATAGGAGTGATGGTGTTTTTTGCTTTTGCGTCTTCCATAAATTTCAAACCTCCTAATGCGGTACCGGCTGCACCTAGCACAAGTGTACTTGCGCTGGCCTTAAAGAAAAGTCTTCTGTTCAAATTCATTTCTTCACCTTTATATTCTCTCACGGCTATTCAGCAGCTATGCTGCTGGCCTCCGATGGGCGGCGCTTGCGCCGGGCAAGCAAGCTTGCCATGTCCTGACGCCTTCTTTGCATTCAGTTATCTAATTAACAACCGTAAAGGCGTCACTCCTTCTTCGTGTGTTACTATCTTTTTTCTCTGCTCATCTTATTGAGAGCTTTATTGATATTGTAGATACAATAACATGATTTTTTTAAAGATAGGGGTAGAATGCCTGAATTTCAAAAAAATGCACTTCAGAGATGTTCAATTCTATGTGAGAAGATGTGAAGGTTTCTAAAGCCTTCTGTATTATCTTTTAATATCAATCGCTTAATTCTATTTCCAGATGCAAAAAACCGCAGAGTTTTTGGTCTCTTGCGGTTTTCATTCATTTATTTCCAAAAGCTTTTGATGCTTTTTATTTTATGCTCTGGCTTGGATTTTTTCAGCGTTGTCTGAAATAGAATAGCCTGCTCCTCGAACTGTGCGGATTGGGTCCACCTCTTTGCCACGATTGAGAGCTTTTCTCAAACGACCAATATGGACATCAACTGTACGCTCATCGACATAAACATTTTGTCCCCAAACGCTGTCTAACAATTGGCTGCGGCTGTAAACTCGGCCAGGGCTTTCCATAAGAAATTCGAGCAATCTAAACTCTGTTGGACCTAAACGAACTTCACGAGGGCCGCGGTTCACTTTATAGGCGTTTCTGTCAAGCTCAACATCGCCGACAGTAAGAACGTCTGCGATGCTTTCTGGGTTTGCGCGTCTTAAAACAGCTTTAACGCGTGCTACAAGTTCTGGCACTGAAAAAGGCTTGGTCACATAATCATCAGCGCCAGTGGTAAGACCTCTGATACGATCAGATTCTTCACCTCTTGCTGTTAGCAAGATAATTGGAATGTTACATGTTTTTGCGTTAGAGCGCACTCGGCGGCAGAGTTCTAATCCAGAGACACCTGGCAGCATCCAATCCATAATGATGAGATTTGGAGCGTTTTCCTTCACTGCTAGTTCAACATCATCACCATGATCAATGATGTTGACGTTGAACCCTTCGGCTTCGAGATTATACTGCAAGAGAAGGGCGAGAGGCTCTTCATCTTCTACCACTAAAATATTTGCGTTCATTCGTGGGGTCCTGTTAGTTCAAATATTTTTTAGCTTTTAAGGAGACTGAGGGGGATCGACCTCTTCTCCTTAAAGTGTATTAATCATCCTGGTTGATGAGCATCCGCGGTGTGTTGTCACCTTTAGGGCGTGCTTCATTTATGTTTGTACCTAAAACCAGATAGTGAACATTTTCAGCAATGTTTGTTGTGTGGTCACCAATCCGCTCTAAATTTTTGGCACAGAATAAGAGATGAGTACAAAGACCGATGTTGCGTGGGTCTTCCATCATGTATGTTAGTAATTCGCGGAATAGAGAATTATAAATCGCATCAATTTCTTCATCACCGCGCCAGACAGCCAGAGCTTTTTCTGTATTGCGCTCAGCGTAAGCATCAAGGACGTCTTTTAATTGCGCTAAGGCTAAGTCGTGCATTGATTTCATGCCATGCATCAGTTGGCTTGGTGGAATTTCCGAATGAATACTTAAAACCCGTTTCGCGATATTTTTTCCTAAATCACCAATGCGCTCTAAGTCTGATGTGATTTTGATCGCCACCATAATTTGGCGCAAATCCAGTGCCATTGGCTGGCGACGTGCAATCATAGTGACAGCTTGATCTTCAATTTCTAATTCAAACTCATCAATCTTGGCATCATCTAAAATGACGTTATTCGCGCTTGCTACATCACCTTTACTTAGGGCATCAAACGCTTGGGCGACCAGTGTTTCTGTTAACCCGCCCATTTGGGCAATTTTACTATCGAGACCGGCGAGTTCATCTTCGTAAGATGTTACAATATGCTCAGTAGTCATGATTATTTCCTAACTTTTAGGTCCTGTTAACAAATCCCAAATTTAATAATTTGGGATCTTTTTAGCTGTAATTTTTCCAAATTCGTTAAGCATAGAATTTGTAAACAGGACCTAGCCGAAGCGGCCTGTTATGTAATCTTGCGTTTTTTCATTTTGAGGGTTAGTGAAAATTTGAGTTGTTTCACCTTCCTCAATGACTTTACCTAAATGGAAAAAGGCTGTTCTTTGCGACACACGCGCGGCTTGTTGCATTGAGTGGGTTACAATGACGATCGTGTAATTGCGACGTAATTCATCGATTAATTCTTCAATGGTCGCTGTTGCGATTGGATCAAGCGCTGAACATGGCTCGTCCATCAAGATGACTTCTGGTTTTGTTGCAATGGCGCGTGCGATACATAAACGCTGTTGCTGGCCACCAGACAAACCCGTTCCTGGTCCGCTTAAGCGATCTTTGACTTCATCCCAAAGCCCTGCTTTGGTGAGGCTGCTCTCAACCAATTCATCAAGCTCATCTTTTGTGCTGGTAAGCCCGTGAATGCGGGGGCCATAAGCAATATTGTCATAAATGCTTTTTGGAAATGGGTTTGGCTTTTGGAAGACCATACCGATGCGAGCGCGAAGCTCTACTACATCTAATGATGGGTCGTAAATATCTTGACCATCGATATGGATATCACCCTGAACTCGGCAAATATCGATAACATCGTTCATCCGGTTAATACAGCGAAGGTAAGTTGATTTACCGCAACCTGATGGGCCAATAAGTGAAGTGACAGAGTTTTCTGGTATGTTCAAATCAACATCGAAGAGGGCTTGCTTCTCACCATAAAAGACATTCACACCTTTTGAGGTAATTTTTGCAGATGATGCAACTGGTTCAACATTCGTTGTCTCAGAGCTTTCTCTTGCGTCATTTGTATCTAACTTTGTGTCTAACATGGGCGCCTTACTTTCCACTATGTGAGTTGCTACCATTTTCTTTCATACTTTCTTCTTAAATAGACCGCTGCAGCATTTAAGATAAATAACCCTGCAAGTAGGACCATTGTTGCACCCGCTGTCCGCTCTACAAATCCACGTTCAGCTGAAGTTGCCCACATATAGATCTGCACTGGAAGAGCCGTTGCGGGCTCCATTGGCGTTGTGGGGAAATCTTGCACAAACGCTACCATGCCAATCATTAAAAGCGGGGCTGTTTCACCTACAGCTTGCACAATACCAATGATCGTTCCTGTCATGATGCCAGGGAAGGCTAATGGTAACACATGATGGAAAATTGTTTGCATTTTTGATGCACCAACACCGTAAGCCCCTTCTCTGATTGATGGGGACACTGCACGCAGAGCTGCTCTTGTCGCAATGATGATTGTTGGCAAGGTCATCAACGTTAAGACAAGACCGCCAACAATAGAGCCTGATCTTGGTAGCCCCATGAAATTGATGAAGACAGCTAGCCCCAAGAGGCCAAATACAATAGAAGGGACAGCCGCGAGGTTATTAATGTTCACTTCAATGATATCGGTTAGTCTGTTTTTGGGGGCAAACTCTTCTAAATATACGGCTGCTGCTACACCGATTGGAATGGCCAATAAGAGAACGATGATGACCATAAAGAAGGTACCAATGAGCGCCACACCAAGACCAGCTGTTTCAGGTTGGCTTGAAGCTGGGTGAGTGAATAAACCCCAATTGAAGCGTTTGACCATTTTGTCTTCAGCTACCAATTTGTCCATCCAAGCCAATTGCTTGTCTTTCACCAGACGGCTTGAATTCTCTGTATTGCGATCAATGGCTCCTTTAAGCACGGCGTCAACATTGCCATGAGCATAGAGCCACATCGGCACTGTCTTACCGATGAGTGATGGGTCAGCGATTACGGCATCCCTGATTTGAACGTCAACACCGCGCGACAAAAGTTTGTGCATGAGTTTGCGGTCTTTGCGTTTTTTAGGTTTGCCGCCTAGCTCTGCATAAAGGCCTTGCCGTGCGATTTTTGTATAGTTGGCCTGCATCATTTTATCGACATTTCTCTCACCGGAGGGATCGATAATTTCTGCGTCAAGTTTTACATTTAATAATACGGATGTTTGCAAAAACGCTGGCCAGCCTTTGCTGATGATCGTGGTGAACAAAATCACTAAGAACATCATACCAATAAAAATGGCAGCAAGCCCATAAAACTGAAAACGTTTTTCAGCTGCTTGTCTTTTTTTTAAGCGCTTTGCCATGCGTTCTTTTACTTCAGTTGAATGAACTGAGAGATCTTTTGACATTTTTTCTTCTAGTTCCATTAGTCATATTGCTCCCGGTATTTACGCACAATGTAAAGCGCATAGACATTCAACATGAGTGTGATGACGAACAAGGACAAACCAAGAGCGAAAGCCACTAATGTCTCAGGGCTGCCAAACTCGTGGTCACCTGTCAGCTGATTAACAATTTTCACCGTAATGGTGGTCAAAGCGTCAAATGGGTTCATATGCATCTTGGCGGCGATACCAGCTGCTAACACTACAATCATTGTTTCACCGATCGCTCTTGAGGCAGCCAACATAATCGCGCCAACCAAGCCTGGCAGCGCCGCAGGAAGCACCACTCTCTTAACCGTTTCTGATTTTGTTGACCCAAGGCCCAATGAGCCTTCGCGTAGGGCTTGGGGCACCGCATTGATGATATCATCTGATAGAGATGAGATAAACGGAATGAGCATAATTCCCATCACAAACCCGGCGGTGAGCACTGAAGAGGCGTTAATTTCTAGGCCGACCACGGCGCCGGCATCTCTAAAGAAGGGGCCGAGTGTTACCAGGGCGAAGAAACCATAAACAATGGTTGGGATACCTGCTAGAATTTCTAGAGCAGGTTTTGCAATTGAGCGTAATTTCGGTCCAGCATATTCAGACATATAAATGGCTGCGAACAAACCTATTGGCACAGAGACTAGGAGAGCAACAAAAGATATATAGAGCGTGCCCCAAAGAAGTGGCAGGAAGCCATATTGTCCAAAGTTACCATCACCACCCGTAGCGCCCCAACCGAAGCGTGGGTCCCAAACTGTGCCGAAGAAGAAGTTCGACGGTGGGATCACTTTAAAGAAATTAATTGTTTCAAAAAGAACCGAGAACAAAATGCCGAATGTTGTAACAATAGCAATGGTCGAAGCCAGGATAAGGAACCACTGTAAAATTGTCTCCACATTGTTTCTGGCGCGCAATCTTACCTTGATGCTTGAGTACGCCAGGAAAAAAGCCAGAAGACTTAACAGGATAAAGGCTGTGTATTTGCCATATGTGCTGAAATAAATCAGCTCGCTTCTTTTTAGCGCTGCTCCTAGCAAATAACTTTCAGGAGCTTCGCCTAAAATAATGTTTTTGGATTCAAATAAGTTTTTAACCACATCAGGTGCAACAGGATTGGCAGCCTTATCACCCTTTGCGGCCTCTTTAATTAGCTCAAGCTCTTTTGCATCAAGCTTTGATAAACCTGATTGAATGGTGCCGATCACGCTGGTGACCAAATCTAATTTACCAGCTTCTTGTTCTGTCACACTTGCTGGCAAAGTATTATTCACCACCCCGCGAATGACGGGACCTTCAGCGATGCTCCAGGCCATAAATACAATGACCGCTGGCAAGAAAGTGGCAAACGCCAAAAACGCACCGTGATAAGGGGGGCGTGAATGTAGGCTAGATGCACTGGCTGCTGTTTGTGCTTTTGATTGCTTGGCTAAGCTTTGTGCTTTCGATTTCCCTAAAAAATAGACAATGCCAACAATAATAACGGGCGGCAGAATATAGGTTAGGAAACCAGATAAATATAGCGAAAGCACTTCAGACACTTTTACCTCACAGTTTCACTAAAAAATTGCTTTATAAAATTGCTTGTTTTTTAGTGACTGATCACTTGCCTCTGGGTGAAAACTGATCACCACTTAGCAGCTGTTAAAAATTTAAATCATCGTATTTTAAAGTTAAATCGCCAGGCCAGAGAGACCTTTCCTCATCCTCCGGCCTGGCAGAATTTTTAGACGTAAAATTACATTACGTTTTGAGCTTTAATCGCTGCTTGCAGCTCATCAAACTCGTTTTCAGGCATTGGAACCAAGCCATATTCAGCTAGAGGTCCGTCTTCACCGATCATTTTTTCAGATGTGAAGAATTCCATATATTCTTTTAGACCTGGAATTTTGCCGATGTGGGCTTTTTTCACGTAGAAATATAGTGGACGTGAAACTGGATATTTACCTGTTGAGATTGTTTCAACTGAAGGCTCTACACCTGACACTGTTGCAACAGCTAGTTTGTCTGTGTTGTTTTCATAGAAAGAAAGACCGAAAACGCCGATGCCTTGTTTGTTGCTGTCGATGCGACCTAGAGTTTCTGTGTAGTCACCAGCGATATCAACTGAAGCGCCGTCTGTGCGAACTTTGTAGCAAAGTTTCTTAGCAGCTTTACCGATTTTCTTTTCGTCTGTGATTTTGCCAGCCGCAACTACAGCTGCTTTATGAAGCTTTTCACCGCCAACAGCTTTACAGCCAGCGCGCATAACTTTCTTTTCGAAAACTTCACGTGTACCGTGGTTTTCACCTGGGATGTAAGCTGTGATTTTCCATTTAGGGAAAGCTGGGTTGATTTGATCCCAAGTTTTATTTGGGTTAGCAACCAACTTGCCATCAACTGGAATGACGTTAGCAAGAGCTAGGTAAATATCTTTTGGTGTGAGTGCGAAGTTCTTCCACTCTGTTTTTGCGTCACGTGCGAATACGATGCCGTCATAACCGAAGCGAACTTCGATGATTTCTTTCACGCCTTTTTCAGCACATTTCTTAACTTCTTTGTCTTTCATCTTACGTGAAGCATTAGCAACGTCGATTGTTGCTTCGCCTAGACCTTGACAGAAAAGCTTGATGCCTTTTGAAGAACCGCCAGATGCGACCACTGTTTTAAATTTAGGGAAAGATTTTTTAAATTCTTCTGCAACGATGTTTGCATAAGGGAGAACTGTTGAAGAGCCTGCGATAGAGACGTGTTTACGTTCACCAGCGAAAGCTGCTGTGCTTGCGAATGTACCAGCTGAAAGAACAGCAACTGCTCCGACTAATAACTTATTCATTGGGGAACTCCTTAAAGAGTATTTGATCATTTTCATGTTTTACTCCCATCCCAAGTACTCATAAACACGAAACTTCAAGGATGAGTGACGCCAAATTAGCGACCCAAGCCATAAGTTTTATGACAGTTTTGCAAATCTATTATGACAATATACCCCATTGAATTTCAACGATTATTTATCAACAACCCCTATTTTCAACTGATAAATGTCATCTTTTGTGAAGGGTGAGCATATTTTTTCTTAATAATTTGGTAAGGATTTAACCTATGGCCTCTTTAACAAGGGCGTTCAATTGGCCAAATCTCACGCTTTGGGCAACAAAACAGAGAAAATTGACCCATGGCCTTGGCGGGAGTTGATTTTTAGCTCCCCTCTATGATGCGAGATAATATGTTTGGTAATCGCAAGCCCTAACCCTGTGCCGCCTTTTTCGCGGCTTTGCTCGATATCTGCCCTGTAAAACCGCTCTGTAAGGCGGGGGATATGATGAGAGGCAATGCCAATGCCATTATCTTCGATGATCACCTTAATTTTTTCTTGTTTATTTTTATCCTTTTTTATATGGGCTAAATAAATTCTCACATAGCCCTCACCATCGCTTTTGCCGTATTTGATGGCATTGTGCATCAAATTCTGGAACACTTTCGAGAGCTCATCTTCCTCACCTATAGCAATGAATTCTCCTTCAGGTTCTTCAAACTCTAAAGAAACATTTTGCTGCTCAGCTAACGGCGATAAAGTATCAATGGTGTTATGAAGGAGCGTGACGAGATTGACTTGGCTTTGTGGAATTTTATGAGCGTTCATCTCAACACGGCTTAACGACAATAAATCATCGATTAGGCTGGTCAGGCGTTTGCCTTGCACAGCCATGATGCCGAGGAATTTTTCTCTGGCGGCTTCATCATTTTTAGCTGGGCCTTGCAAGGTTTCAATAAATCCCAAGAGCGAGGCAATGGGGGTTCTAAGCTCATGACTGGCATTGGCGATAAAATCTGCTCGCATTCTATTTAATCGCTCTTGCTCGGTTAAATCTCTAAAATGCACAAGAATTGTTGGCCCTTCCTCCCCCTCTCTGGCGAGCCAGGCCATATTGACTGTGAACTGGCGCTCAACAGGGGTGCGCTCAATTAACTGGATTTTCTTCTTATCTTTAGACTCGGTTACCGCTTCAATCGCTTCAAGGAAAATGGGGGCGCGAATGATAGCGGCCACATTGACACCTAATTGTTTGATACTAAAGATTGTTTTTGCCTGCTCATTCGCGAAAAGCAATTTGTTACGTGGGCCAATAATAAAAACAGGATCAGGAATGGACTCAACCAATTGAGCCCAAATCACTTTTTCATTTTTTCGTTTGGTTGTATTACGAGCACCTCTTGCTTTTTGCTCTCTTTGTTTAGCTAATGGGGCTGACGCCCAAGCTAATCCGCACGTTGCAGCTAAAAAAGCGATAACGGCGCTCGAAAAAGAAAGATCAGAATTACGGCCGATGATAAAGAGGACGATGGCTGTCACTAACAAGAAAGGCCAAGTGCTTAAAATCCTATAAATTGCTGATATTAATTGTTCTTTCACCTTAAAAATCACTCTTTTTTGTCTTTAGACATCTAGGTTAAAAATTAACAGATCTGTCTCAGTTTGATCGCTTTGTTAGCTTTCTATTTATTCTGAGTAAAAAACTTGTGTCCAAAATACCAGAAACTCTTCAAGTTCGTTGACTTCTTTAATAAATTACATCCACCCTATTAGGGTAGAACTGTTTCATTTATATGTTAACAGCGTTAAAGGCAGACTTTTTTAAATTAACTGAAAGTAGGTCCACTCCATGAGCCAAGATAAACGTAATGAAGCTATAAAAGATTTCACTCTTTCTGACCCAAAGCTTGACCCATGGATTGAAGATAATGCACTTGAGAGCGGTGGCTATCCTTATGATGAGCGGATGAGCAGAAAGCTTTATGAAAAGGAGCTTACCGCCCTTCAAATTGAGCTTTTAAAACTTCAACGCTCGATCGCGAATACAGGTGAGCGTATTGTTGTTTTATTTGAGGGGAGAGATACTGCCGGTAAAGGTGGCACTATCCATCGTTTTACGCAGCACTTGAACCCTCGCCATGTCCATACAATTGCCCTTCCTAAACCCACAGATACAGAACGCGGGCAATGGTATTTTCAGCGTTATATCACCCACTTGCCCACCGCTGGTGAAATGGTGTTGTTTGATCGCTCTTGGTATAACAGAGCGGGCGTTGAGCCTGTTATGGGCTTTTGTTCTGATGCTCAACACAAACTCTTTTTAGAAGAAGCGCCTAAATTTGAAGAAATGCTGGTGAATGATGGCATCCACCTTGTTAAAATTTGGCTGACAATCGGCCAAGAAATGCAACTGCGCAGGCTCCATAAACGTCGTCATGACCCGCTAAAACATTGGAAGATCTCACCTATTGACCTTGAGGCTATTAACCAGTGGGAAGAATATACTGAGGCCAAGGAGAAGATGTTTAAGGCAACGCATAAACCTCAAACCCCTTGGACTGTGATTTATTCTAACGATAAGCGTCGCGCCAGATTAAATGCGATCAAACTTGTCTTGAGTAAAGTTGATTATGGCGCCAAAGACCCTGAGGTCGCAACTGCACCAGATCCTAAAATTGTTGGCTCTAGTGACGATTTTTTGTTTAATCAGTTGAATTAAGAAAGCTTCTCTCAAGTTTTTTCTCTCACGGCTATTCCATGAGCTGTAGCTCATGGGCCTACATTTTTGATGTGCTTCAGGTTGCCCACTAGCAACCGCACTGTGCGGCGTTAAGCACCGGGCAGCTCGCGCTGCCATGTCCCTCAGCCCGAAAGGGGCTGAGCTCCTTCTTCAAATCTCTATATCGAGTTTAATTAGTTTTTTCTCTCTCACGGGCTATTCCGCTGTTACCACAGCAGGCCCTCCGAGGGGCGGCGCTAAGCGCCGGGCAGCCCTGCTGCCATGTCCTGACGCCGAAGTGGCGTCACTCCTTCTTCGTATTGCAAGATTTTTTTATGTTCCTGTGTGCCTGTTTTGGAATACAGGTTCAGTACCAACTTTTTTAGTGTGTCTTCAGATGCCCACTAGCATTCGCATTAATTACAAACCTGATAAGTGCCTTCTACGTATGTGCCGACTGAGCAGATAATGCCGCCCCACTGGTAGCCGATCCGGCCTCTATATTTGATTTTGAACCAAGGACGATCTTGAAAATATTCGTTTGTTGGCCCTAAGAGAGTGATCCACTCACCTTCTTTTAGTGAGGTTTTTCTCTTATAACTTTGACCTGGACCTGAGCGTACGATGCCCCCCCATGACTTTGCTTGCCTTGGGTATGTTATACTTTTCGGGCGCGGCATTTCATCACTTCTGCTCGCAACTTCAGTGCATTTATCATCAAATTCGCCTTGCGTTCCGACCAGTGCGGTTTTGCCTTTGACATGCAAAACCCAATCTCCGTTTGAATATTTAGCCCCTGAACCCGTTCTCACACTGACAAGCGTGATTTTGGGAGAACTATCATGAGATATTTTGGCGATGGAGACGTCATTTTGCTCTAGATACTCCACAATGAGAGGGATGCCTTCATTGCACGTATACTCAACTGTCTTAGCAGAACTTAAAGTTACGATCGAAAAGGAGCTAAGCATTATTAGAGACATGATAAGTAATTTTTGGATCAAATTTGCCGTTTTTTTCATTCTAACCATCGTAATCGCATCCCCTTATTGACCAATATAATAGCTACAGCGCCCTTTCTCGATGTTAGGCCAAGATTTTACTTTCTCATAGTTTCAAACCCTTTTTGCCCCCCAATTCTCTCAAAATATTGGTCCAAAACAGCTTTTTTCTCATCTTTTGTCCATGTGGACCCATAAAGTTGTTGGAAATTGGCCTTATTTTTAGTATAAGTTTTTAATAAATTATAGGTCCACGTTGTTTTTGGCTTAATTTCAGACTCATAAACGTTGAGTTTTTTAACAGCTGTAGGGGCCATAAAAAAATAATCGCTGTTTTATATTGGGGGAGACTTCTCTCATATAAGTTTGGAAAGTCAGAGTTTGTCGCAGTCACTCGTTGTTTTGAGTTTAGCTAAGAAGATTCTGTATTAAGGTTTGTCATGTATAAGACTGCAGACAATGTAGCTCTCATGCTGAATGTGAACGCTGGTCGGCCTTTGCAGGCTCAACTGTTTGAGCAAGTTCGCGCCATGATTATTGACGGACAATTAACCTCTGGCACTCCTCTTCCTGCTACACGCGCACTGAGTGAACAGCTTGGTGTTTCTCGCAACACTGTTGTTCTAGCATATGACCGTTTATTATCTGAAGGATATATTGAGAGTAAGCGCTCTATTGGAACTTTTGTTAGTGATGCCATCCCTGATACGGGGTTGAAATCTCCAACCCCTCCGAGTGATGACGCTAATAGTGTAGAAAAGAACAGTACCGCCGAGCAGGTTCAATTATCGCCTGATATTGAGCCGGTAGAAAGCGATACTCCGACAGAAAACCAGTCTTCTTTAAAAGAAACTAACGCTGAGAAATTGAATCTCAAAACTTCCCAAATCTCAGCTGATGTTTCTGTAGACTTCAAAGATTTTCCTTCAAAACTTCCTCAGCCTTCTATCAATTTCAAGCCCGGTTTACCCGATATTGAAGCCTTTCCGACCAGGACCTGGCGACGTTTGCTCAATCGTAATTTAAACCGGCATGAAGATCTTTACATAGAAGCTCTTGACCCACTTGGGGTTTTTGAGTTGCGCCGTGCCATTGCTGAGCATTTAGGACCTGCGCGCGGCATTGTTGCTGAGGCAGAAGATGTTGTGATTTTCTCATCGGCTCAAGAAGCGCGCGGTCTTCTTGCTCAACTTCTTTTGAGAGAAAACGCACCTGCCATCATGGAAACACCCGGCCCAGAAAATGCTGGGTCTCTTTTTTCTTTTTATAAAACGGATGTTTATGGCATTCCCGTCGATGACGAAGGGATGCTGACATCTCAATTGCCTGAGTTTGAAGACGGAACTTTAGAGCCTCTCAACCTAGAGAGCTTTGACGTTTCTTCTTCAAACCAGGCCTTCCCTCATACCTCTTATGGTATGGCGTATGTGACGCCATCTCATCAGTTTCCGCTTGGTGCGAGTTTAGCACTGTCTCGCCGGGTTCAATTACTTGAATGGGCCCAACGCACTGGCATTATGATTGTTGAAGATGAATCTACCAGTGATTTTCGTTATGGTGGCTCACCTTTGACAGCTCTTAAAGGTCTTGATAACCGCATCGTCCCAAATGAAGAAAATTTAGAACAAGAAGCCCCCAGCAAAGATGGCTGTGTTGTTTATCTTGGAGGGTTTAAAAAGTCTTTAGGGATCGATATTGGATATTTGGTTGTTCCTTCATTTTTAATACCTGCTGTGCGCCAGCTAAAATCGCTTGGATTTGGCACTGCGTCCTTAATCGAGCAAGCAGCGCTTGCTGAATTTATTGACAATGGTGCCTATGATCGGCATTTGCGTAAATTGCGTAAGAAATGTAAAGAGAAGCGTGACCTGCTGATATCACTGTTAACCAAGCATTTTGGCGATGATATTTCCCTCTCAGCCATTGAGGGAGGGTTGCATTTGATTTGGCATTTACCAAAAGACTTTGGTACCGCTAACGCTCTTTCAAAAGACATGCTAAACAAACATAAAATTGGCCTTTATGGCGTACAAACTGGGGGCTCTATGGTTGTTTCTGGTAAGACATTTGATCAACAAGCTTTGGTTTTTGGCTATGCCTCGCTTTCATTGGAAGAGATCGAGACTGGTGTGAACCTGTTGGTTGCAGAACTGCAAGACAGAAAACAAAATGAAGATGGAAAAATTTGATGTTTGAAAAACAAAAATTTTATGGAGTTCTCAGATGAGTGGTAGTCTTATTGAAATTGGACTTGGAGCCACCAGTCTTGCATTGGTGATTTCATTTGCAGCCTTGATCCTTTCATTTTTGGCTTTGCAACGGGGCGCTCCTTCTTTCTTACATTCAGCGCGCCACGGCATGATTTTAAATGCAATTTTGGCGACCATTGGCTGTTTAACTATTGTCTACGCTTTTGTGGTGAAAGATTATTCTGTTTTATATGTCGCGCAAAATTCGAACAGCAACTTGCCGCTGCTTTATCGCCTCACCGCTCTTTGGGGGGCGCATGAAGGCTCCTTGATGCTGTGGTTTTGGTATTTAGCAACATTCTCGGCGATTGCGGTTTATATTCACTGGAAGAGCCACCCTCTTTCTATGCCATATGTGATTATGACATTGGCTGGCCTGCAAATTGGCTTTTTGATCTTTATTCTTTTCCTTTCTAATCCGTTTGTTGAAGTGCACCCAGCACTGCCAGATGGCAAGGACCTCAACCCCTTGTTGCAAGACCCTGGTCTCGCCTTCCATCCACCAACGCTTTATATGGGTTATGTTGCGTTTTCTATTCCGTTTGCCTTTGCTATTGCTGCACTCGCTCGCGGTCAATCTGGGCGTGAATGGGTTGTGACCACCCGTCGCTGGACTTTGTTTGCCTGGGTAACCCTCACCAGTGGTATTTTGCTTGGTGGCTATTGGGCTTATTATGAACTTGGTTGGGGTGGCTATTGGGCTTGGGACCCGGTTGAAAATGCCTCGCTGATGCCTTGGCTCACTGGTACCGCCTTTTTGCACTCTATTATGGCGCAAGATCAACGTAACCTTTTCCAAACCTGGAATGTGTTTTTGATCATTACCACCTTTGCCCTCTCACTGCTTGGAACCTTCCTTGTGCGTTCTGGTGTTCTCACCTCTGTGCACTCATTCGCAGCTGATCCTGGACGGGGTGCTTATATTCTTGGGTTCTTAATCGTTGCTTCGGTTATTGCGTATGGATTGTTGATTTGGCGCGGACATCGTCTGATTGGGCCACACAAGGTTTCCAATCTGGTTTCACGCGAGTCAGCTCTTTTATATAACAACCTCTTATTTGTAGCAGCAGCCGTCATCGTTTTAACTGGCACGCTCTATCCACTTGCGATTGAAGTATTAACTGGCGAGCGGGTTTCTGTTGCAGCTCCCTATTTTAATAAAGTGATGGCGCCTGTGATGCTTGGTATTATCTTGCTTATGGGGCTTGGTCCGCTGATCCCTTGGCGGAAATCAAGTTATGTTAAACTCCAAAAGCAATTTGGCATTCCATTTGGCTTAGCGGTTTTGATTTCAATCATTTCTTATTTCCTTGGTGCGACTGATTTTATTGCGATGATTGCTATTGGGCTGGTTGGTTTCGTGTTTGCAGCCACATTGCTTGATATTGTTGGCGCGGTAAAAGCTCACATGAAAGTAACAGACCGCAGCTGGTTCTCTAGCCTTTCTAAATTAGCGTCTAGCAATCAGCGTCGCTATGGCGGCTTTATTGTTCATCTCGGTACTCTTGTTTTGGTTATTGGTGTGATTGGTTCTGCTTTCTTTAAAGAAGAAGCAACTATTAATATGAAACCTGGTGATCAGGTTGTTAGCGGGCCTTACACTCTGACTTACAAAACCATTGTTCCACAAAAGGGACCGAACTATTCCGAGCGCATGGCGTATTTTGAATGGAAAAGGCAAGACGGTACGACCGGCACGCTAACTCCTTCTAAGCGGAATTACCCAGTAACGAGTACTGTGACAACAGAAGCCTCTATTCTTTCAACGTTGCTTGGCGACCTTTATGTTGTGCTTGGTAATGAGCATAGCGATCGTGAAGTGACAACGCGTGTATTTTGGAATCCGCTTGTGAACTGGGTTTGGATTGGCTGGATGATTGTTTTATTTGGTGTGCTGTTTGCCATGACGAAACGGGCGCCGAAAGTCGTTTCAACCCCGAACCCGAATAAGAAACCTGCAACAGAGGCGATGGCATAAATGGTGAATGAAGTACAAAACCAGCCGCAGAAAACTGTCCCGTGGTGGCATTTTGCCCTAATCGGGGTGTTGATCCTGATGTTTATTCTCTTTGCCTCAGGCCTTGGGCGGGATACGAAATTTATTCCCTCACCGCTGATTGGTAAGCCCGCTTTTGATTTTGATCTCAAGCAATTGGGGGCTGAGAAACAAATCAAGCTCTCTGACTATAAAGGCAAGATAGTTATCTTGAACTTTTGGGCGTCCTGGTGTGTGACCTGCCGGGAAGAACATCATGTTCTTCTAGACTCTGCTAAAGCTTTGCAACCAACGGGCAAAGTGCAATTTATTGGCGTAAACAGCAAAGATACTGACAAAGCTGCTTTTGGCTTTATGGATAAACGTGGGCACTTCCCTTACCCCTCTGTAATTGATCGGCAGGGACGGATGGCACTTGAATATGGTGTTTATGGGATGCCGGAGACTTTCTTTATTAATAAAGACGGTGTGATCGCGGCCAAGCATATTGGTGCTTTAACACCAACTATTTTAGCTGAGAAATTGAAAATTACGGAGGCAAGCCAGTGAAACAATTGATCGCCTCATTTTTATTGCTAGCGAGTTTGCTTTTCTCATCAGCTACTACATTTGCCGCTGAAGAGAAAGCCAGCTCATCAACAGACACACCCGCCGGCCAGGTGAAGGTTGAAAGCGAGCATGAGAAAAAGATCCGTGCCATTGCCACTGTGCTTCGTTGCCCGGTTTGTCAGGGTGAGAGTGTTTATGACAGCCAATCACCTGTGGCAGTAGAGATGAAAAATTTGATCAGTGATAAAATTAAAGCTGGTCAGTCTGCTGATGAGATTTTGACATATTTTAAGGATCGTTATGGAAACTTCATTTTAATGGAACCTCCTGCAGAAGGTCTGCATTGGGTGATTTGGGTTTTCCCTCTTTTCATGGCGTTACTTGGAGCTTTATTCCTCTTCCAGAATTTAAAAGCTGGAGCAAAAGAGTTAGAGCAAACAAATACCCCATTGGACGAAGG
>CAXIBI010000043.1:0-18871 GCA_964022305.1 uncultured Hyphomicrobiales bacterium
TGCTGAAATAACAGCTAAAACGGAAAGTCCACACAAAGTTATGATCAGCAAAAAGCCTCCCTTTAAAATCCATATCATTGCAGGCGAGCATTCAGGTGACGCTTTAGGCGGCAAACTCATGCAGGCCTTAAAAGAGGAACTCGGCAGTGAGAATGTGTCCTTTCAAGGTCTTGGTTCTGAAGCTATGGAAAAAGAAGGACTTAAATCTCTCTTTCCTATGGAAGAGGTCGCTATTATGGGGCCATTTGCTATTTTGATGAGATTGCCCAACTTAATCAAACGCGTACATCAATGTGTTGATCATGTATTGGAGCATAATCCAGATGGTCTTATCATCATTGATAGTCCTGAATTCACTCATCCAATTGCAAAAAGAGTGCGCCAAAAAGCCCCCCATATTCCTATTGTGAATTATGTAAGCCCAACCATTTGGGCTTGGCGTCCGGGCAGAGCAAAAAAAATGAAGCCTTATGTTGATGAAGTTCTTGCACTGCTCCCCTTTGAACCTCAGAAACATAAAGAACTCGGCGGGCCTTCCTGTCATTATGTCGGCCATCCATTAATTGAGCAAAAACAATGGATTAAAGAGCTGGATGAGGAAAGCCTAAAAATAAAACTAGGACTAGATCCACAAGCGAAAGTTCTCACCATTCTGCCTGGCAGTCGGTCAAATGAAATCAAGCATTTAATGCAGCCATTTGGTGAAGTGGTTGGCCTTTTAGAAAAAGAAGTCGGCCCACTTGAGGTGCTCCTACCCACAGTCAATTCGGTAAAAGAAGCAGTAAGAGAAGCTGTAAAAAGCTGGCCAATTAGGCCCCTTATTATCGAAGGTAAGGAAGATAAATTTAAAGCGTTTAAATGCGCAAATGCTTCACTTGCGGCCTCAGGAACAGTAACACTGGAGTTAGCTCTCACGGGCACACCAATGGTTGTTGCTTATAAATATGATAAATTGCTCCACCTCTTAAGACCTTTAATCAAAGCAGACATGTTCGCTCTTGCTAATCACATCTTAGGAAAAAAGGCATTTCCAGAATACATTCAATATGACTGCACACCGGAAAACATTACCAGAGCACTAGCTCCTCTATTTGATACGACTTCAAAAGAATATAAAGAGCAAAAATCACACTTGGATCAAATAGAAGAAAATATGTTTGCTGCTGGCAAGAGGCCATCCATCGCGGCCGCTAAGCAATCTATCGCAACAATTTATAAATAAAAAACACCCTCTAAAAACTTTAGAGGGTGTTTTTTTGAGTTCATTTTGTAAGTGCTTTATCTGTTATTTACAGGCACATAATCACGTTCTGTCGGCCCTGTATAAAGCTGACGAGGGCGACCAATACGTTGTTGCGGATCTTCAATCATTTCTCTCCATTGTGCAATCCAGCCAACTGTACGAGCAAGTGCAAAGAGAACAGTGAACATCTCTGGTGGGAAGCCAAGCGCACGCAAAGTAATACCAGAATAGAAGTCAATATTCGGGTAAAGCTTCTTCTCAACAAAATAAGGATCTTCACGAGCAATGCGCTCAAGTTCCATAGCAACTTGTAAGAGCGGCTCATTCTTAAGCCCAAGAGTATCTAGAACTTCATGACAAGTCTTTTGCATCACTGTAGCACGCGGATCATAGTTTTTATAAACCCGGTGACCAAAGCCCATCAGACGGAATGGATCGCTTTTGTCTTTCGCGCGGCGAATATATTCAGGAATACGATCAACTGAGCCAATTTCTTCAAGCATAGTGAGCGCAGCTTCATTTGCACCACCATGTGATGGTCCCCAAAGACAAGCAATACCAGCCGCAATACAAGCAAATGGATTAGCACCTGATGAGCCAGCCAAACGAACAGTTGAAGTTGAAGCATTTTGCTCATGATCAGCATGAAGAATAAAGATACGATCCATAGCGCGAGCAAGAACAGGATCAACTTTATACTCTTCAGCAGGAACACTAAAGCACATATTCAAAAAGTTAGCTGAATAATCAAGATCATTACGAGGTGTAACAAAAGGTTGGCCAATTGAGTATTTATAGGCCATCGCAGCAATGGTTGGCATTTTCGCAATCATGCGAAGGCTGGCGATGTTTCTTTGAACCGGATCATTAATATCAGTTGAATCATGATAAAAGGCAGAAAGAGCACCAACAACACCCACCATAATCGCCATTGGGTGCGCATCACGGCGGAAACCTTTGTAAAAAGTGTGAATTTGTTCATGTAGCATCGTGTGGTATGTGATGCGATGTTTAAAATCTTCAAACTGCTCAGCTTGTGGAAGGTCTCCATAAAGCAGCAAATAGCAGGTTTCTAAGAAAGAGCCGTGTTCGGCCAATTGATCAATAGGGTAACCACGGTGTAAAAGCACCCCTTTTCCGCCGTCAATATAGGTAATTTTACTTTCACAAGACGCTGTCGACGTAAAGCCAGGGTCATAAGTGAACATATCACTTTGAGCATAAAGGCGGCTAATGTCCATTACAGTCGGGCCAATAGACCCCTTGTAAAGCGGTAAGTCGATTGTTTTCCCTTCAACTGAAAGTTTGGACGCATCATCATCCTGATTAAGCTGGTCACCATTAGCAGAAGTTTGAACAGTTGTCATAAACATACCCTTTTATTTATCGTACCCTTAAGTCGGAACCCCGCGTCCGTATGACGCAGTTGACGTAAGACCTAACATAAAGAATTTTAAAATGCTACTGGCTCTGTCTATAATTCAAAAAAGTGAAAAAAGAGCGAATTTTCAGCATTTTTAATGCGGGCGAGGCGCCCATATAGTGAAAAAGTCAAGTAAAACAGCACGAATGTTTCTGTATTCAGATGCCCCTTTAATAAGTCCTAGAGCTCTATTTTGCAAGCATTTCTACAACTTTAGGCTGGAATAACATCGTTTATTCGCTTTAAAACCTCATCGCGGCCCAAACTGTGAATAACATCATAAATTCCAGGTGAAACCATCGATCCCGTTAAGGCAGAACGAAGAGGCGGAGCAATTTTACCAAATTTAAGATCATGATTTTGAGCATAATCTTTCAATAAGGTTTCGATATTATCCCGATTCCAATCTTCTAATGAGGTAAATTGGGTATGCACCCCTTTTAAAATCTCAGAAACTCCCTCTTTTTCGAGAGCTTTTTGAGCTTTAGCATCCATATCAAGAGGGCAGGATTTAAAGAGGTAAGCAGCTGTCTCAATTAATTCAATCAGTGTTTTTGCACGTTCACGTAAAAACGGGAGACAGAGTTTTAAACGTTCTAAATCAATAAGATCTGCTGAATAAGAGAGTTCAGGAGTAAATTCATTATCATTAATAAGAGATTTTAAGGCCTCAAGCACCTCATCATCACTGCTCTCAGTTATATAATGCCCATTGATATGATCTAGTTTGGCCATATCAAAGCGAGCAGGGGCTTTATTGATGCCATCAAGATCAAACCATTCGATGAGTTTGTCAGTGGGTATAATCTCATCATCCCCATGGCTCCACCCTAAGCGAGCGAGATAATTACGCATCGCCTCTGGTAAATAGCCCATAGCTTTATAAGCTTCAGCGCCAAGTGCACCATGACGTTTTGAGAGTTTAGCCCCATCACTCCCATGAATAAGTGGAATATGCGCAAAGTGCGGTAGATCCCATTTAAGAGCTTCGTAAATTTGAATCTGTTTCGCGCAATTGGTCAGATGATCATCCCCGCGGATCACATGGGTAATGCCCATATCATGATCGTCGACAACGACCGCTAGCATATAAGTCGGTGTTCCATCCGAACGCAGCAAAACCAAATCATCAAGTTGATCATTTCTGATCGTCACATCGCCTTGTACCAGATCATTAATGGTCGTCTCACCTTCGATAGGCGCCTTAAATCGAACAACAGATTGATCCTTAAATTCATCTGCTATAGGTTCATCACGGCCGGGATAGCGAGCAGCAACACCCGCCTCGCGCGCTTTAGCTCGAATATCTTCTATTTCCTCATCGCTGGCATAAGAGAGATAAGCATGTCCGCTTTCAAGCAATTGATTAGCAACTACGATATGTCGATCTTGTTGCTTAGATTGATAGACAGGCTCACCATCAGCTTCTAGGCCAAGCCAGTCCATACCCTTTAAAATAGCGTCGATAGCCTCTGTCGTAGACCTTGCCTTGTCAGTATCTTCAATTCTTAAAAGAAACTTGCCACCTTGTGACTGCGCAAACGCCCAATTGAAAAGGGCAGTGCGCGCACCACCAATATGTAAATAACCTGTCGGGCTAGGAGCAAAGCGAGTTATGATAGGCTGAGACATTTATATATCCTAAAGACGTGTTTGATGAGTATAATATTTGAATGTGAGCCGTTGATACCATAGCAAGAACGAACGGCATAGTTAGAAATGTAGTTAAAAGCATGTCTGAAAGTGTGAGACGTAAAACATGTTAGAGAAATCAACAGCTCACATAATAAAGAGCCAAAAGGCACAAAAGCGACGCACGGAACAGGCCGTGAATGATAACTTCCCGCTTCTATTGGTTTTGTTCGCAATCGGTATCGGCATATATTTCAATATGCCTGGCGAAGTAAGCCCACAAAACATAGCAATTCTGGTCCTGTTATTACTCGTCGCTACAATTTCAAGTTTTAAATATCATCTCTTAAACAATTGTCTGTTGGCAGCCTTGATCATAAGCCTAGGTTTTGGCGCGGCTCTTTATAGAACCCACTCAATCGCAACACCTCTGTTGAGCAAAAATTTCAAACCATATGAAATTAGTTTTATGGTGGAAACTAACGAGCCTCTTCAGACAACCCGAATTCGCTACACCGGAAAATTACTCTTTCTCTCAAATACAGACAAAAACAAAACACCTGTAAGATTAAGAATTAGAACAACGGATCAAGGGCCTCGTTTTCAATATGGAGATGTTGTATGCGCGAGAGCAATGCTGGCACGTCCCAAGGGTCCTCTAAGACCAGGTGGCTATGATTTTGGCAGAGCGCTTTGGTACAAACAAATTGGCGCAACCGGCTTCAACATCTCACCCTTAAAACTATGCTCAAGGCAAGACAGCCAAGAGACAGTCCATCACCAATCTTTAAGTGATCAAATCATTGCCAATATACGAAGCTTTATTGGAAACAAAATAGATAATGGCCTGGCAGGGCCTGAAAGTGCCAGAGAAAGGGCAATGGCAAGAGCCTTGATCTTAGGGGATAGAGGCCGGGTCCAAAAGGAAGACTTAGAAGCGATGAGAAAAGCTGGTCTTGGACATTTGCTTGCAATATCGGGTCTTCATATGGCTGTATTTGCAGGCACACTATTTTTTGCCATAAGAGCACTTTTAGCTCTTTTCCCAATCTTTGCTCAAAACTATCCCATAAAAAAATACGCAGCATTTATAGCTCTAATCGGCGGCGTTGCCTATTTTCTCATTTCAGGTCAATCAATCCCAACCCAGCGAGCGGTATTGATGATCTCAGTCCTCTTCACAGCTATCATGATAGAGCGTTCAGCTCTAACACTGCGAAATGTAGCAATGGCCGCTCTCATCATCCTAATCTTGAGACCTGAAAGTTTGTTATCAGCAGGATTTCAAATGTCATTCGCAGCCGTAACCGCTTTAATCATCACCTATCAATATGCAAGAAATTGGGATCCCTTCAAACCTAAGGGCAATGCTCATAAACCTGTGATATCAAGCAGCTGGTTTAAACCTCTCTATTATCTTGGCGGCATTTGGCTTACCTCTATCATAGCAACTTTAGCCACAGCTCCCTTTGCCATTTATCATTTCCATTCAGTTTCATATATGGGCCCCGTGGGGAATATGCTCGCAATACCTGTATTCAGTTTTTTGCTAATGCCATCGGCGTTACTCTCATTGATCTTAATGCCCTTTGGCCTGGAAATCTTAGGATTACTTCCCTTAAAAATCTCAATTGATATTTTACTCAGCTCAGCCCATTGGACCGCTAGTTTTGATCCGGCAATTATAACCATAGGAGCAATCTCTCTAAGTTCAGTACTCTTTATTCTTGCCGGCATAGCCATATTGTATTTTGTGAAAAAACCTCAAAACTATTTGGGAGCAGCACTCTTGATTGTCGGTATTTATACCGCAAAAGATTATGAGAAACCGGATCTATACATTGCCCCTTCAGCTGAGCTTATCGCACTAAGAGGCCCGGATGATTTCTTTTATGCGCCAACAGGGCGAAAAGGAAATTTTGTTTTAAAAAGCTGGTTAAAGGCAGACGGTGATACAAGGTCACTAAATTTGGTGAGAAATTCTAGTTATTTCACATGTGATGACAGCGCGTGTTCAGGTGAAACAAAAGGGCAAAAAGTTACATTGCTAAAATCACTCGCCGCTCTAGAGGAAGCTTGCCAAACAGCAGATATTGTAATTTATAAATTCCCCATTCGGCGCAGTTGCAAAAAACCCAAACTCATACTTACAAAAAGCGAACTCGGCGAAAGCGGAACAATCTCCATTTTCATAAATGATGGGAAAATAAAATCAGTAACTGCCAACCAATTCAGAAAAACAAGAATATGGTCAAGCTATCAATGATCGTACAGTCACATAAATGAAAGCAACTTTAGTTCGACACATTAGTGATATTTACGAACAAGCCCTACGAGTTGCCCCTGTACCTGTACTTTATCAGACCTGAATTTACGCGGTTCATAAGCTGGGTTAGCAGCAACCAATTCAATCTCATTGCCAGACTTATAAATCTTCTTCAAAGTCGCTTCTTCATCCTCAATGATATAAGCAACAACAATATCTCCATTGCGAGCAGTATTACCTTCTTTAATAAGAACAGTGTCTCCATCAAGAATACCTTCATCAATCATCGAATCGCCATGGACCTCGAGTGCATAATGATTGCCAGCACCAATCATATCAGGAGAGACAACAAGATCATCATTATGGTCTTGAATAGCAGAAATCGGCACACCAGCTGCTATGCGCCCCATTAAAGGAACACTAAAGGGGGCTGCTTCATTCGCCCCATCATTGACAGGGCCTTTCACATTATCGGTAAGTGAAACAACATTTGATTGATTTGCTGCAGTGTTAGAACTCGTCCCCTCTTGCATATCCTCAGGTAATTTTAAAATTTCTAATGCGCGCGCTCTGTGTGCAAGCCGGCGTATAAAGCCACGTTCTTCAAGTGCAGTGATGAGACGATGAATGCCTGACTTTGATTTAAGCTCAAGCGCATCTTTCATCTCATCAAAAGAAGGAGAAACCCCTGTTTCTTGCACGCGATTATGAATAAACAGCAATAAATCTTTTTGTTTTTTGGTCAGCATCTTTTGGGTCTCCCTCATTGCAAATATCACGGCTCCTCTAAATAAAAGCCTGATAATGAGATTCGTTTTATTAAAAAGTACGAATCGAGAACATTATGCATGTTCTCATCTTGTTCCGCAAGAGTTTAAAAAAAGAAAAGGAGGAAAAAAGGTGAAAGTTGCAAACAAGGCTTTAATCTAGCGGATAAATATCAACAAGATCACCTTGCTGAGCACTCTCTGCATGAGGAACTCTAACAATTAAACAACTAGCCTTGGAAAATGTCGCCTGAAGTGAACTATCCTGATCTTCTAAGGAAGACACACATTGTTGCCCCTCTTCATTCATCCAATGAAGAGCCCTTAAATAATGTTGCCGAGGACCATTAGACGGAACAGTATTTTGGAGATGTGCCTTTTGATGAGGTTTAAAAGTAGGCTCAAGTGCCATCATAGATCTGATCAGGGGAACAACAAAAATTTCCGCGCAAATTAAAGCTGAAACAGGGTTTCCAGGAACTCCAATAACACTCTTGTCAGCTAGCGAGCCGACCATCAAGGGTTTTCCAGGCCGCATAGCAATTTTCCAGAAATCCAGCGTCATACCGGCATTTTTTAAAGCCGCTTGAACCAAATCATGATCGCCAACAGAAGCACCACCAATTGTAACAACGATGTCAAAATTTTGCTCCTGGCTTATGGCTTGCTGGATGTAATGATCAAGTGAAGTCATACTGTCTTTTGCAATACCTAAACAGGTAGCCTGAGCTCCAGCGTTTTCAAACAACTGAACCATACCATAAGGAATGGATGAAATGATCTGGCCGCTTCCTAAGTCTTCACCAGGAGAGACAAGCTCATCCCCTGTCGCGATGATGGCAACACGTGGCTTTTTATAAACCGTGACTTCCGGAATATTCATTGAAGCCAGCAATGTTAAATCACGGAAATTAAGACAAGTACCTTTAGAGAGGAGAACATCCCCCTCATGAAAGTCATAACCTGCAGGGCGAATAAATTGCCCATTAGGGGCAACCTCTTTGATAAGAACGGTCTGCTCATCAAGTCTTTCACAATCTTCTTGAATGGCAATTGCATCACCAGAGGAGGGGAGGGCAGCACCAGTAAAAATACGAACAGCTGTTCCAGGCCTTAAATCACCCTCAAAAGGATGCCCAGCAGAGCTTTCCCCAATAACCTCTAAGCTTATAGGAAGTTTTGTGCAATCAGTAGAGAGAACAGCATATCCATCCATAGCAGAGGCATTGAAAGGCGGCTGTGTAATCCTGGCCGCAACATCTTCACTAAGAATACGACCCGCTGCGTTTTCTATTGGCAAACCTTCAGTTGCCATCAAACGCCCCTTTTCAATCAGGCGTTCTTGAGCTTCGGCAACAGAAAGCAGTTTCATTTAAAACTCCACTAAAAGACTTTAAAAGCAAAAGCCTCGAAAAAACTATTCAGCTGCATCCGTGGCTCTAAATGGGCCTGATTTACCACCGGTTTTTTCAAGCAAACGAACACCAGAAAAACTCATGCCCTTATCAATGGCTTTGGCCATATCATAGATCGTCAAACAACTAACACTCACAGCTGTAAGAGCTTCCATTTCAACGCCTGTTTTGCCATCAACTTTAACTGTCGCACGCACGTGAATGCCTGTCTGCTGATTGGTCACTGGAGTAAATTCAACTTCAACTCCGGTAACGGGCAAAGGATGACATAAAGGAATAAGGTCTGAAGTTTTCTTTGCAGCCATAATGCCAGCGATGCGAGCTGTTGCCAGCACATCTCCCTTTTTCATGGCATTTTGTTGAATTTGGGCCAAAGTATCAGCCTGCATAGCAACAAAACCTTCAGCAGTAGCCACGCGTTGAGTAACTGATTTATCCGAAATATCAACCATATGCGCAGCGCCAGACTCATTCACATGAGAGAGCTTAGCCTCATCTTGAGGTTTTTCAGACGAAGGGGCAGGTGAGGCTTTATGTTTTTCTTTACTATCTGAACTCGTGCTGATCAAAGCCCCTAATTCTTCAATCGCATTTTCAAATTCATCACCTAAATCAGACGTTTCATTCTTCGCAGCCGTGTCATCTTCACTAGCTTCATGCAACTCTTCATGAAACTTATTTTCATCACTCGTTGTTTCATTTGTAGTTGGCGTCTCTACCTCAGTTACTTGCTCTTCTGGAGTGGCTTTCCCTTGTTCCTCTGCTTGAGGTTGAGCCTCTCCAACATCAGGAAAAAAATCAGGAACGGGCTCCTGTCCTAATAAAACTTGAGTCGCTTGTTGCACATTTTGTTTGCGCATCAAACATTCACCAACCAAGAAGGTATTCGAACCAACCTTAGAGAGACGAACCAAATCATCATAAGTGGTTATACCACTCTCACTAATGATAATTCTGTCTTTAGGGATCAGAGGAGCCAGGCCTTCAGTTGTCTCTAATGTAATATCAAAGGTCTGAAGGTTGCGGTTATTAATCCCAATTAAAAGCGTATTGAGTTTGAGGGCTCTCTCGAGCTCTTGGCGGTTATGAACTTCCACCAAAACATCCATACCCCATTTGCGGGCCATGTTAGAAAGCGATTGCGCAGTTTCATCATCAACAGCCGCCATAATGATCAAAATACAATCCGCACCCCAAGCACGTGCTTCAACGACCTGATAAGTATCAATCATGAAGTCTTTGCGAAGCACCGGTAAGGTTGAAACCGAGCGCACTTCTTTTAAATATTGCGGATGCCCTTGGAAAAAAGCCACATCAGTTAAGACCGAAATACAAGCAGCCCCGCCACTCTCATAAGCATCAGCTAAAGTTGCCGGTTCAAAATCAGGTCTAATCAATCCCTTTGAAGGGCTGGCTTTTTTAATTTCAGCGATAAGTGCCGGTTTGCCTTCACCATGGAATCTCTGGATCGATTTGATAAAGCCTCTCGGCGCTGTTGCTGCACGCGCCTGCGTTTCTATCTCAGAAAGGGGGAGAATCTTTTTGGCATTTTCCACCTCTTTCCTTTTGTGAGCGATAATTCGATCCAGCATATTTTTCATAACTGCGGTCCTAAAATAAAAATTGATCTATAAACCTTAAAAACATCAAAGCTTTTTAAGCTAAACTCTTCAAGAAGAGGACGTCAGGTCTATCAAATTATTCAAACAATCCAGTGCTTTGCCCTCATCAATTGACTTTGCAGCCAAATTCACACCCTCTTTAAGGTCAGAGGCAAGATCACTCACAAGTAAAGCCGCACCAGCATTGAGCAAGACAATATCTCTAAATGGTCCCATCTGACCCCTTAAAACTTCCTTAATGGCCTGAGCATTCACCTCAGAATCTCCTCCTTTTAGCATATCTATGCTTGCAAGCGGTAATCCTACTTGTTCAGGATGCACACTAAAGGTGCGAATTTCACCATTTTCAAGGGCAGCAACTTTTGTCTCGCCTGTTGTTGTTAGCTCATCAAGACCATCAGCACCATGAACAACCCATAGTTTTTCAGATCCCAAAGCACGTAAAACTTCAGCTAAAGGTACGATCCATTGCTCATCATAAACCCCAAGAACTTGCCGTTTTGCACCAGCTGGGTTTGATAAAGGGCCTAACAAGTTAAAAATTGTCCGCACACCAAGTGAGGCGCGAACAGGGCCGACATGACGCATGGCAGAATGATGAGCTGGCGCAAACATAAAGCCAATATTTGCCTTTTCAATACATGTCTCAACAATTTCTGGGCTGACATCCAAATTCACACCAAGAGACGCCAAAACATCGGCTGAGCCTGATTTTGATGAAATAGATTTATTACCATGCTTAGCAACAGGCACCCCAGCGCCAGCAACAACAAAAGCACTACAAGTTGAGATGTTATATGTTCCAGAGGAATCTCCACCCGTCCCGCATGTATCAACAGAACCAACAGGTGCTTTAACGCCCGTTGCTTTCGCGCGCATCACTTCAGCAGCGCCTGTGATTTCATCAACAGTTTCCCCGCGTACCCGCATCGCCATCAGTAAGGCACCTATTTGAGCCGGCTCAGCTTGCCCAGTCATTAAAAGCTCAAAAGCACTCGCAGCTTCTGTCCTAGATAAACTCTGCCCAGTTGAAACTATTTTTATAAAATCTTGGATATCGGCCATATCTTCCCCACTATAAACTCTACAAGCCAGTTCTGTATCTTATATATTTAAGATGCTTTTTTATTCTCTTGAAGAAAATCATGATCAATTGAAAGGCCCGCAATTTCAAGGAAATTCCCAAGGATTTTATGACCATAATCAGAAGCAATACTTTCTGGATGAAATTGTACACCAAAAATCGGATGCTCTTTATGTGTCAGCCCCATAATTAAGCCATCCTCGCTCTCAGCTGTAATTTCAAAACAATCCGGTAAGCTTTCCCTTTCAACGATCAAAGAATGATATCTCGTTGCAGTAAAAGGAGAGGGCAGTCCTTTGAAAACAGAATGACCTTCATGAATGATCTCAGACGTTTTTCCATGCATAAGCTCAGGCGCTTTAATGACCTTTCCACCAAAGGCTTGACCAATAGATTGATGGCCCAAGCAAACCCCAAAAATAGGAAATTTCCCGGCAGCTTTTTCAATTAACTCAAGACAAATACCCGCCTCATTCGGTGTGCACGGACCAGGCGAGAGAACAATCGCATTAGGCTTCGCCTCTATCACTTCTTCTACAGTAATTTTATCATTGCGCACCACATCAGATGAAACACCAAGATCACCGATATAGTGAACGAGGTTATAAGTAAAACTGTCATAATTATCGATGAGTGTAATCATTTAAAAGGGGCCATCCTGAGCAAGTAGTTGTTTTGGTGTTCGATAACAATAGAGGGTTCCAGAGTTGGGGGCAAGGTCAGACCACCCCAAAGGTCCCGTGTCTAAATCAAATTTAATATGGACAAAACCAGCTGTTGGGTATTTCTCCTTGATAGATAAATAATCAGGGGTGGTCTTATCTTTACATAGTTTAAGCGCGAGTGTTTCCAAACCAGGATTATGTCCGATAATCATCAATGAATTTACCGTCCCGGGTGTGTTTTGTATAATGCCTAGCAATTCTTCACAAGTTGCCAGATAAAGTTCATTGAGATAGAGATTTTCCTGCGGTGAAAAACCTTCAGAGAGCAGATGTTTTAACGTCGCCTTACATCTTTTCGCCTTAGAACAATAAACAATATCTGGTTGAACAGCCTTAGAGACAAAATACCGTCCCATCAATTGAGCACTTTTTTTACCGCGCTTGTTCAGTGTGCGATCAAAATCATCAAGTATTTCATCATCCCAACTTGATTTCGCATGGCGTAATATAAAAAGATCAAGCATTTTAGAGCCCCGTTTGAGAATGATATGAAACGTTCTAAGCCGTTATATCCTAATCTTAACGGTTACGTTTCACAGATGCAAAACGAAGGGCCTCAGCGCGTGCGCTAAATAGAGCTTTCGCTTTATTCACACACTCATCAAATTCAGATTGAGGCACTGAATCAGCCACAACTCCTGCACCAGCCTGTACATGCATCACACCATCTTTAACAATCGCTGTGCGCAGCACAATACAACTATCCATCTCACCTGAGGCAGAAAAATACCCAACACAACCAGCATAAATGCCGCGTTTATGGACTTCTAGCTCATCAATGATCTCCATAGCCCTCACTTTAGGCGCCCCAGAGACAGTACCAGCAGGAAAACCCGCCATTAAGGCATCAATTTCATCAAAATCAGATGAAAGTTCTCCCTCAACATTTGAGACAATATGCATCACATGGCTATAACGCTCTAAGAAGAACTGATCTGTTACCTTTACACTTCCTGTTTTAGAGACACGCCCAACATCATTGCGCCCTAAATCGAGCAGCATAAGATGTTCCGCGCATTCTTTAGGGTCCGCTAAAAGATCTTCACCCAGCGCAATATCTTGGGCTTCAGTCTTACCACGCGGCCGCGTGCCAGCAATCGGGCGGATAGTGACAACATCTTCTCTAGCCCGAACAAGAATTTCAGGGCTAGAGCCAATCACTGAGAACTCGTCAAAATTCAAATAATACAAAAAAGGTGAGGGGTTTGTACGGCGCAATGCTCGATATAACGCAAAGGGTGGTAAATTAAAGGGTGCTGAAAACCGTTGGCTCAACACAACCTGAAAAATATCACCCTCAGTGATATAGTCCTGAGCCTTTTTCACCATTCTTTTATATTGCTGAGGTGTTGTATTAGAGGTCGGTTCTTCAAACAAAGTCCCATCATCTTCTAGCTCAATATCAATCTCAACTTGATGGGGCACAGGCGCATTCAAATCAACAATGGCAGCTTTTAAATTCTCTACAGCCGTTTCATAGGCCTCGTCCGCGCTAATGCCGTCTTTGACATCAACCCTGTGAACCATCACCATTTCATCTTTCACAGCATCAAAAAGCACCATGATTGTTGGCCGAACAAAGATTGAATCAGGCACACCCAATACATCTTCATTGACATCAGGCAGATGCTCCATCAAACGCACAGTGTCATAAGCCATATAGCCAAACACACCAGCAGACATAGGCGGGAGCTCGGCCGGGAGATCAATCTTAGACGCATCGAGTAACTCTCTCATAGCATCAAGCGTTGGCTTTTCTAAAGGGCTAAAGTCAGACGGATTGTTGAGACAATTCTCATTGATTTCTGCTTGTTCACCATTGCTGCGAAAAATCAGATCAGGTTTTAAACCAATCGCTGAATAGCGACCACGAACAGCCCCGCCTTCAACACTTTCAAAAAGAAAACTGTTTTGAGGGTGCTTTTCTGTAAGTTTTAAAAAGGCTGAAACAGGCGTTTCTAAATCAGCAACAAGGCGCGCCCACACCACTTGCGAACGCCCCTTTTTATAGAGCCTTTGGAAGGATGAAAGTTCAGGTGCAAATTGATTGCCTGCTGAATTAGGAACTTCATTCATGAAAGACAAGCCTTAAATTTAAAACCAAAAAATGAAAATAAATCGACGGTTGCTAATGGGCAACTGAAGGAGCACTAAAAGAGACGGATGCTTGTGCCAGTTGCTTAAGGATCACTCGAAGCCATACTAAAAAACCAACCGAATTAGCATCATAAAACTATTCAGTGCCCAAAGTTTTATCACTAACTTTGGGCACTGAATTAAAAACTATGATTTACAGCTTAAAGCGTATCTTTAAGTTGATTAAACACTTGCTGGTTTTCTGTCACACCAAAAAGTGTCTTAGCCCCTTCCAAGTACTGCACAACTAAATCATTCGTCATTTCTTCTTGTAATTCATTTTCCAACTTAATCACATAAGCGTCATAAGCAGGGCCGCTTGTTTTAGCCGGAACATGCTTTTTCACTTTCGCAATCAACCACTGTTTATTGCCAGCATCCAAACCAGAAGCAACAGCACCGCTTTTTACAGCAAATAATCTATTTGTAAAAGAGGCCGCAATATCTTCCTTAGCAGAACCTCTACCAAGTGGCTTAAGACTAACAATTTTAGCTTTTAACTCTTTAGCCACCTCATTAAAGCTCTTTCCATCAAGAATTTGCTTTTCAATTTTAGCCGCATATTCAGAGCCAATTTTATTATTTTCTTTGGCCAACCAAGCTGCAGTGACTTCCTTTTTAACTTCATCTAATGGCTTAATGCGTGTTGGAATAATTTCTAATACATCAAACCAAATATACCCGCCATCTGCATGACGAACAGAAACCGTATCATCACCAATAGCTGAGGCATATATAGATTTAATGAGGTTCTTTGAAGCTGGTACATCTTTAACAGCTTTACCGTCTTTACCTTGGCTTCTAGCGCTAATGGCATCAATGGTAATGGCTTTACCCTTCATTTCTTTGGCAACTTCAGCAATGCTCATACCGCTCGCACGCAAGTCTTCAATCTGATCAAATAGCTTGCGAATTTCTTTACGGGCATAAACTTCACGCAAATAGCCTTCAATATCTGGGCGAAGATCTTTAAGGGTCTTATTTACCGCAGCTTGAACTTTTGTCACCTTAGCAATGGTGATGGCAAAAGTACCTTCAACAGGGGCAGTATATTCCCCTTCTTTAATGTCGAATATAGCTTTTGCTAATTTAGGATCAGCCATAGAAGGTTGTGTCACTGGCCCAACCGTATCTGCTTTTTTACCCTTAGAAAACTCTTTAGCAACTTCATCAAACTTTTTACCCGCCTTCAAGGCTTTATGAGCCTCAAGCGCTTTTTCCATAGTGTCAAAAGTAAGCTGACTAAAAATTCTATTTTCAGGTGAATTAAAGCGTTTTTTGCGAACTTCATAAGTTGTCTTTATTTCTTCTTCGCTAAGGGGAGCTTTTTTCTTTAACTCTTCCAGAGAGAGCGGGAAAACTGCAACTTTACGAAACTCAGGGGCTCTGTAAGAACTCTTGGTGAGTTCATAAAACTCTTTTAATTGTTCCTCTGTTGGCTGCGGAGGGTTTTTTAAATCCTTGCTTGGAACAGCAAAATACTCAACTTCAATCTTATCTTCCCGATGATGATAAAGACTATCAATCAAAATTTTTGGGATCCGCTTTTGCTGGGTGAATAAAGCAGTAACTTGCGTTCTAAGAGCTGAATTACGCTGACTATCAAAATAGCGTTGCTCTGAAATGCGCTCAGAGCGTAAAAGCTGTTTCAACAATTCCTTATTAAAATTGCCGGCCTGATCCTGGAACTGCTTATCTTCTTTAATTGTTTCACCAATCGCTTCATCAGAAACGCCAAGTGCCAATTGTTTTGCATGGTTGTCTACAATAGCTTGGTTAATCAGACGGTATTTAACTTGTTCTGGAATTTCAAAAGCACGCAGCTGATCACGTGATAGACGCTGTTTCAAGCGAGCATTCCACTCATTAATAACTGTCGGCAAAAGACGTTCGTAATCCTGGCGATCAATTTCAATTTCACCAACTTTGGCCAGTTGTGTTTGCCCTTGTGTTTGAATAAGGCCTTGAACACCCCATACAGCAAAACTTAAAATTAAAAGACCAATTAAAATTTTGGCAACCCAAGTGGTGGCGCCTTTGCGCAGACTATTTAGCATTTAGTATCCAACTTATGTTTCAAATCGCCGCATTGTTTTTAATGTTAATCATTGCCATTAATACAAAAAAAGGCGATCTATGTACAAATCTCGGCCATCATAGTATCCACTTAGGCGAAAGCCAAGTCATCTTTAAGGATATGTCATCATTAAGGTTGATGGGTCCGAAGCTCGAAAGACCTACCTAAAATGTATAGGAAGGTATTGGCAAGCCATTTTTTTGCAAAATAACAAAAGGCTTAATTGTCTTTGAGATAAAAATACGAAGTGAGGGGCGTTTTTAAATTATGATTAAACCATTAGTCGCTGGTAATTGGAAAATGAACGGTATTTCTAATTCCGTATCAGAAATTAACGGATTGAAGGAAAAACTGACCAATAATCCAAATTGTGATGTTCTGATTTGCCCTCCAGCCACATTAATCATGGCATTTTCACATGTTTTAAAAGAAAGCCCCATAGCTTTAGGTGGCCAAACCTGCCATACGGCACAAAGTGGCGCCCATACAGGTGATATATCAGCCGAAATGCTCAAAGACTGCGGTGCCGAGTATGTCATTACTGGCCACTCAGAACGCCGAATGGATCATGGTGAACTTGATCGTGTCGTTAAATCGCAAACAGAAGCAGCTTGGAGAGCAGGATTAAAAGCCATACTTTGTGTTGGTGAGCTCATCGGAGAGCGAAAAGCAGAACTCACATTAAAAGTGATTGAGCGCCAATTAAAGAATTCTATTCCAGAAGGCGCCACAGCTGAAAATTTAATTATTGCCTATGAACCCGTTTGGGCAATTGGTACAGGTCTGACACCAACAGTGAATGATGTGGCGCAAGTTCACACATTCATCCGAAATTACCTAATAGACGCATTAGGAGCGGAAATTGGCTCTAATATCCGCCTGCTTTATGGGGGATCAGTGAAACCAGGCAATGCTAAAGAGTTAATGGCAGCAAGCCATGTGAACGGCGCGTTGGTTGGTGGAGCGAGCTTAAAAGCTGAAGACTTTGCGGGAATTATTGCAGCCTACGAATAGCTGATATATGGTGCAGTCGAACCTTTTGATGTGAGGTGATTTAATAAACCTCGCTTCAAAGCGGTGCGCTGTACCATTTTTCACATTTCAAGGCATCATTTCATGAATTTTTCGCGTAATCTTTTGCAAAAATTTTTCATTAAATCACTCATAATAACCGGCGTTTTCTTTGCCAGCTTATGTCTTGTTAGCGCAAATCAACCCCTCAAAGCAAAACCGCTTCCCAAAAAAGAATGTAAAACCCTCAAAGATAAACTCAAACAGCTCAAAACCAATGACGCTGTAATGAAGATGTCAAAAGGCTTTGAATGGGTAAAAGAGAATGTTAAAGGTGATGATCTTCTGCCGATCAAAGAGTTTATTGAGACAGAAGAGCAATATAAATTCCGTTGCCCACAACCAAAGAAGAAAAAGGCCCCAAAGCCAAAGCCAAAGCCTAAAAAAGATTTAGTCAAAAAAGATAAAAAATCGAACGTAACGAGCAAAAAAGTAACGAAGAAAAAGAAAAAAGCCCCTAATAAGAGCAGTACGTCTAAGAAGAAAACGAATAAGAAGACAAAAAAGAACTCAAAGTTGGAAAAACCCAAAAAGACTCAGCCGACCCTTTTTGAAACAATCTTTCCTTCTAGTGTAGAAGAAAAAGAAAAATCAAAAAGTTAAGTATGGCTTGCGTTTCACACTTGATTTTTGCCCCGATAAGGCGATATAAGCCGTAGATTGAATTCAATGAGCGGCACGACAAAGGAAATATAATGGCAACGATATTATTGGTCATTCACTTGCTCATCGCACTTGCTTTGATTGCAACTGTATTACTACAACGCTCAGAAGGCGGCGCACTCGGCATTGGCGGCGGTGGCGGCGGTATGATGTCTGGCCGTGGTCAAGGTAACCTATTAACAAAAACAACGGCTATTTTAGCAGCCTGCTTTTTCATGACCAGTATTGGTTTAACAGTGATCGCTCGTAATAATACAACGTCAGAATCTAAAATTGACGCTATTAAAGTCGATGGCCAGAAAAAATCAGGCAAGGTTCTAGATGGCTTGGTTCCACCGGTAGCTCCTAAAAAACAAGACGGCCCAGTCGTCCCAACACCTGAAGCTCCTAAAAAGTAATACTGGTCTCAAGCTTCTAGCTTTTGCTAAAAAGCATATTCAAATTCAGATATAGCCTTATGTAGATTTTAAAAATTGCATAAGGCTATATTTTTTTAAGTAGTAATAAAATTTGTTTATCATCACAAATCTCTGTAGGTAACAGCGACGGTTGCCATGTGGGCAATCGAAGGAGCACTAAAAAAACGCGGTTGTCTTGAGCCGGTATCTGGTGGGAAACCTGAAGGCTCACATAAAAAATCAACCGAAAGAGCACATTTGCGGATGCTTGTGGGCATCTGAAGCAAAGAAAACTGTGATGAAAATGTCATTACTTACACTTGATTAACAATTTATCTGTTCGCAAAGT
>CAXIBI010000044.1:0-18796 GCA_964022305.1 uncultured Hyphomicrobiales bacterium
GAAGGGCGTACGCCGCATTGGCGGTTTAAGCTTGAAGATCGCACAGTTGTTTGGACAGATTTAGTGCGCGGTGAGCAATCTATTGAGGCGTCCTCTCTTTCTGATCCTATTCTTATTCGCGGCGATGGGACTTATCTTTATACCTTACCAAGCGTGAGTGATGATATTGAGTTTAAGGTGAGCCATGTGATCCGCGGGGAAGACCATGGGGCGAATACGGGCGCGCAAATTCAAGTATTTGAAGCGCTTGGGGCGAAAGCACCCGTGTTTGCGCATCATAACTTGCTTGTTGGCAAAGATGGTGAAGGTTTGTCCAAACGTTTGGGCAGCTTGTCGATCTCATCTTTCCGCGAGGATGGTATTGAGGCGATGGCGGTTGTGAGCCATGCGGCGAGTATTGGTTCTTCTAATCCAATTGTTCCGCATCAAACAACAGAGACAATTTTCAACGAATTTGCCTTTGAGAAACTAAGTCGCTCACCAGCTCGTTTTGATGTTGCTGAGCTTGAATTGCTTAATGCGAAATTATTGCATGATATGGACTATTCTGTCGTTACTGAGCGTCTTGAGGCTTTGGGCATTGACGGGGGTGAAGCTTTTTGGGCTGCGGTTCGAGGAAATATTGAGAAGTTTGAAGATGTGAAGCTGTGGTGGCAGGTTGTAAATGGACCGATTGAGCCACAGATTGAAGATGTTGATTTTTGTGCACAGGCTCTCCAAGTATTACCGAAAGGGCCTTATGATGAGACGAGCTGGGGCACTTTTACCAAGGCTGTGAAAGAGGCTACAGGGGCGAAGGGCAAAGCTTTGTTCCAACCACTTCGATTAGCGCTCACAGGGCAGCCTCATGGGCCTGAATTGAAATTCTTACTGCCGCTTATTGGTGAAGAGCGAGCGGGAGCCCGTTTAAAAGGTGAAGCGCAATAATTAAAAAAGAGAGCTGAAATTTCAGCTCTCTTTTTTATTGTACTACTTATGATTTAAAAAGATTGTCTCTCATCATCCCAAACAGAGAAACACCTTTTTTATATTCATCTTTAATCTATCCAGATATTTTAATTTCTTGTCTAGGATAGTTTAGGCTTTGTTCTTGTTCCAGCTGGTTTGTTTGTTTTTGTTTGTAGATGGCCATATTTTCTGGAACAGCTGGGTTGATATGCTGATCTTGCAAATCATTGTTTGATTGAATTTGTTTTGATTTTGATTTGCGCATATAGGTGATTGGAATATCAGGACCTGTCGGTGTATTCAGCGCGCCATGTGAACTTGTTGCATAGCCTATGCTTTCAAAAAACGCGGCGGCGCTTAAGTTTGTGCGCACGCTATATTCATCAAAGCCTGCATCGCTTGCTCTGTTTTCTGCATTTTCTACCATCATACGGCCTAGCCCTAGACCAACATAGAAACTGTGAATGTAGATTTTACGCATCCGCGCTGTTGAGCGGTTATCTGTAGAAGCGCACCAACCTGCTGTGCCGATGAGGATATGGTTGTGCCAAAGCCCGACGAGATTGCAATTCATGCATTCTCTGATGTACTCAACCGAGTTTATGCGTGAGAGATAAGCGTTGATTTCTTCTTCTGTATGATGTTCTGCGCCGCACATTCTGAATGCAGAACTGTGTAGGTATCTGACCTCTGTTAGGTCGTCCACCTCAATGGGACGTTTTACTAAACTAAACATGATAATGCCCTCCAAGTACTCATGAACTACAGGCATATTAGTGAGGGTGCGTGACGATATATTGACAAGAGTGTGGTAATCCACAAAGCGGGAAAAATTCTTGTGGATGTCATAAAAGTATTAAATTTCAAGTTGTTATGAAAATGAGTGTAATTTAAGTCTTTAGCCTTATTTGTTATTGTTTTTCAGCTGTTTGAGCGTTCACAGTTTCTTTAAGTTCTGCTTCGTTCTCTTTTTTAAGGGCTTGATTATCGGCTTCTTCTTTTTTAGGCGATTGTTCTTTTGAGGGGGTATCACCGTCTTTATTTTGCTCAGCTTGTTTTGCTGCTTTTTCGTTTTCTTCCATCAGGAGAGGATTGTATTCAGCTGCTTTACATGAGCAGCCTTTTACGAATTCTTTTTTAAATCTCCACGCATTTTTAAGATCGCCATAAGGCATGCCATTGATTGAGAACATTTGCTGAGGGTTGCCACCAGGGTTAGGGTAGGTAAACAATTTGGCGGGGGCCGCGCATTTTGACTGGCAAATGCCTTCATCTGTACTGAAGCGGTTGGTTGTAGTCGCGAAGCTCATTGGGAAATAATAGCCATCACAAAGTCGCACGCAAAGTGTGCGGTGGGTGGAAAAACGGAACCGATCTTGTGGGTCGTAATCGGGTTCTCTTCTCGAACCGCCAAAGAAGCCATCGTCGAACCAATTGCTAAAGGAATTACGTTTCCTATATTCTCTTTCATATTGGCGGCCGCATTTGTTTCTTGCAAGTGCGCTGATAAGATCGTTTCTTCTGGCTTGCTTGTTACTTCCTCTATGAATGAAGTTTTCAAGCTTGTTGTTTAACGCCCGAAGTTGCCGTTTGGCCCGTATAATCTTTTTATGGATGCGGATGCAGCGGGGCGTTTTTCTTAGCTGTTTTGAGAAGAGAAACTGAGAATAGCAATTGCGTCTATCGGCTTCATAGTTCAAGCGATGGTAAGTGCGCTCAACGTTGCGGATATTGTTTTTTAATTTTGCTCTGTTGATGCCAGCGCCTTGATCTCGCTGATAGGTTTTGGCCAGCTCATTTTCTATACGCAGGCAATATCTTTGATGATCTGGACTGCGTTGTTGGGCGTGAGCCGTTGTATTGAGGACAAGTGTGCTTAATAGCTGTGACACGACAATCAGGCCAAGCATAGCAAAAAGCGCAGTAAAGCGCTTTATATATTTCTTTAGCATTTTGCTATGGCGTGCCATTCGTTGATCCTAGTTGTTATCAATTTGATAATTTTAAAATTAAGTCCGTTTATAAATTATAAAATTACTAAAGACTTGTTTTATAAAGTTGGGTTATTTCCTAGAAACAAGAAGAGGCAAGTGATATCAATCACTTCGATTGATAGGCTCCCTCTTATTACATTTACTCCAAAAATGATATGTAAATAAGGTTTTTTCGTGTGTATGCACTATAATTTAGGCTTGCATGCCATATTTTAGGCAATTGTAGCCTTTACAGCCAGCTTTCTCTATTGACCAAGCCTCGTTGATTATGGTCAATGAATATTAACGGAATTGATACAAAATGGTTCGCGGTGGGTACTTATTTACCCAGTTGAGCTTTTGTTCATAGAAGAATTTTCTAAAGGCCTTTGATTTAAATGAGCGAAACACAAAACCGAATACTTGATAGTGCTATGGGGTTATTACAATCTCGGGGATATAGCGCGATTAGTTATCAAGATATTTCTGATGAAGTTGGAATTCGCAAGGCCAGTATTCATTATTATTATCCCTCAAAAGGTGATTTGGCTGAGGCTGTTGTTCATCGCTATCGGGGGGAAGTGCAAGATGTTATCAAAGCATCTCTTGAGGAGCGAGGGGCTGATTATTGGGGGTTGCTCGATGATTATTTTCACGCCTATCTCATTTTTGATGAAGAGCCGCATAAGATTTGTCTTTGTGGATCTTTGGCGGGTGAATATCCCGTTTTGCCTCAAAGAGTGCAGCAAGAGGTTGATGGCTTTTTTGCTGATCAATTAGACTGGATCTTATTAATACTCAAAAAATTACAAGATGCCTCTCTTGTAAATGCTGAAGCTGATACGAAAAAGCTATCTGGCTGGGTTTTATCATCTATGCAGGGAACTTTGATTATTGGCAGAGCTACTGGTGATATGCAGCGGGTTTTTGATGGAAAAGACTTTCTGATACAATCTTTAAAGAGGCTCTAGCTTTAAAACACTGCAAAAATCTTTCAAATTAACCTCCCTTTCTTTTTGAACTTTGTTATATAGGGGCGTCTAACTTTTTTATGGATGCTCTATTTTTAAAATATGACCGCTTCTCATAAACGATATTTAATACTCACAATCAATGGAGACCTTTGAGTGACCATTACACTTTACAATACGCTTTCTAAAACTAAAGAAGTTTTGGAACCTCTTCATACCTCGCCAGATGATGGCAAACCTGTTGTGGGGCTCTATGTTTGTGGACCGACTGTTTATGATTATGCTCATATTGGTAATGCGCGTCCCGTAATTGTGTTTGATGTCTTAAACCGTTTGCTGCGCCATGTTTATGGTGAGAGCCATGTGACTTATGTTCGTAACATTACTGATGTGGATGATAAGATTAATGCTCGTGCCGCTGAAGAGAATATTGATATTCGTGAGTTAACGGAACGCACAGCTAAGCAATTTCAAGATGATATGACGGCACTTAATTGCCTTGCACCTGATGTGCAACCGCGAGCTACTGAGCATATTGGTGAAATGCAAGAGCTAATCTCTATATTGATCGAAAAAGGCTTTGCTTATGAAGCGGCGGGGCATGTGCTTTTTCATGTGCCGGCGATGGAGGGCTATGGTGAGCTTTCAAACCGTTCAATTGATGAGATGCAAGCAGGGGCTCGTGTTGAAGTTGCGCCTTATAAAAAAGATCCTATGGATTTTGTGCTTTGGAAGCCTTCATCTGATGATGAGCCGGGTTGGGATAGCCCGTGGCAAGGTGAGGGGGCTTCTAAAAATGGTCGAGGGCGCCCAGGTTGGCATATTGAATGTTCTGCTATGTCAAAGACGCATTTAGGTGAAGTGTTTGATATTCATGGTGGCGGGATTGATTTGGTCTTCCCACATCATGAAAATGAAATTGCTCAAAGCTGCTGTGCTCATGGAACCTCGAAGATGGCGAATATCTGGATGCATAATGGTTATTTGCAAGTTGAAGGTGAGAAGATGTCCAAGAGCCTTGGTAATTTCATCACTGCAAATGAAGTGCTTGAAGATTGGCCAGGAGAGGTAGCTCGCCTTGCTATGCTAATGACCCATTATCGCCAACCGATTAACTGGACAAAGGCTAATCTGGAAGTCGCGCAAAAAACGCTTGATGGCTGGTATGGACTGTTAGCTGAAGAAACTGATGACGCCTCAGCTGAGATTGATGAAGGTTTGCTTGCAGCTTTAGCTGATGATATCAACACACCAAAAGCGATCTCTATTTTACACCAACTCAAAGACCAGCCAGCTGTTCTTAAAGCTTCTGCTCGTCAGTTAGGTTTGCTGAACCATACGGTTGAGGAGTGGACAGAGATTAGGGCGCCGAAACTTGAAGTGGATGCTGATGAGATTGAAGCTTTGATTGCTGCTCGCTTAGAGGCGCGCGAAAATAAAGACTGGGCTGAGGCGGATCGCTTGCGTGATTTGCTGGTTTCTAAAAATATTGTTCTGATGGATGGCGATGGCTTTACGGATTGGGAAGTGAAGGGTTAGGGGGAGCAGTTTGTGGGCTTTGTTTTTGCTCACGGGCTATTGCTTTTTTTCTCTCACGGCTATTCCATGAGCTGAAGCTCATGGGCCTCCGAGGGGCGGCGCTCGCGCCGGACGCCCCTGGCGTCATGTCCCTCAGCCCGAAATGGGCTGAGCTCCTTCTTCGTGAAGTGAGTATGGAGATTTTTTTATTTAGTTTTAACACAGTTTATAAAGTGTGAGCTGTTAGTGTGTTTCCAGAAGTTTAGTCAATACTAAATACCGAGATTTTTGATCAATTAACCTGTTTTCCAGACATTTACTAAAGTTTATCAGGAACTGCTTGCATTGGGGTCTTTAGCTCCTTATGGATATGGCTTGCTGTTTAATATGTAGGTTGAGGATCTGACAGTGGCTGAGACACGTGAGAGAATATATTTATTTGATACCACATTGCGGGATGGGGCGCAGACGCATGGTGTTGAATTTTCACATGACGATAAGCTTTTAATTGCTGAAAGCCTCGATCAGCTTGGCCTTGATTATATTGAAGGCGGTTATCCTGGTGCCAACCCCACTGATAGCAAGTATTTTGAGGCGCCTAGGGACTTTAAAACAGCCCTAAACACTGCCTTTGGTATGACCAAGCGTGTTGGTCGCTCTATCTCTAATGATGCTGGGCTGCAATCCATTTTAGACGCTAAGGTTGATGCGATTTGTTTGGTTGCCAAAACTTGGGATTATCATGTGCGGGTTGCGCTTGGTGTTTCAAATGAAGAGAATTTAAAAACCATTTCAGAAAGTGTGGAAGCGGTTATTGCATCTGGCCGGCAATCTTTGATTGATTGCGAGCATTTTTTTGACGGGTTTAAGGCCAATCCTGACTATGCGCTTTCTTGTGTGAAGGCAGCCTATGATGCTGGCGCGCGCTGGGTTGTCCTCTGTGATACTAATGGCGGGACATTGCCACATGAGATAACTGAAATTGTTGGTGCTGTCACAAAAGTTGTTCCCGGCGATCATCTGGGTATTCATGCTCATAATGACACGGACAATGCTGTGGCCAATTCTTTGGCGGCTATTCAAGCTGGTGCTCGCCAGGTGCAGGGGACGTTAAACGGTTTGGGTGAGCGCTGTGGTAATGCGAACCTGACCTCAATTATCCCAACGCTATTATTAAAACCTGATTTTGCAAATAAATATGAAACCGGGATTAGCGCACAGCAATTGCGGACCATCACTCATGCGTCTCGATTGTTGGATGAAGTCTTGAATAGAGCGCCGGATCATTCGCAGCCTTATGTTGGAAGTTCAGCCTTTGCGCATAAGGGGGGGATTCATGTTTCTGCTGTTAAAAAAGACCCTGCAACTTATGAGCATGTGGAGCCAGAGCTTGTTGGTAATTCACGTAAGCTTCTTGTCTCTGGTCAGGCGGGTAAGTCGAATATTTTAGCTGAGTTAGAGCGTCTTGATATTCTTGTTGATCATGATGATGATCGTGTGAATGCTTTGCTGAATGATGTGAAGGCTCGCTCGAGTGTTGGCTATGTTTATGATGGAGCGGATGCGTCTTTTGAATTATTAGCGCGGCGGCATTTGGGAGATGTGCCACGGTTTTTCTCCGTTGATAGCTTTAGAGTGATGGTTGAGCGGCGCTATAATTCAAGCGGTAATCTAATCACAGTTTCTGAGGCGATGGTGAAAGTTACTGTGAATGGGGAGACATACGCGCATGTGGGTGAGGGGAACGGCCCTGTTCACGCGCTTGATCAGGCGCTTCGCAAAGACTTAGGTCCTTATCAGCGTTATATTACTGATTTGCAATTGGTTGATTATAAGGTGCGGATTTTGACGGGTGGTACCGATGCGATTACGCGTGTGCTCATTGAAAGCATGGATGGTGAAGGCAAGCGCTGGAATACGGTTGGTGTTTCAACCAATATTGTAGATGCGTCTTTTGAAGCTTTGGTGGATTCTATCAATTATAAATTGCTTCGTGATGGTGCAAAAGTTTCTTAAGCACTCTTGAAGATTTTAAATTAGAGTTGATCTCTCTTGTTCTCTTGAGCTTTCTACTCTTTGGTTCATCTGTGTTTCATTTAAAGCTGAGATTATCGTTTCTGGTTTGTCAACGATTTTGAAATTTACTTCCAATCCATCTCGAATGAAGTTTTCTGCTCTCATGTGATCTATCAGGCCGAGTAGTGGTGCCCAAAAATTTGAGGTGTTGAGGAGGGCGATTGGTTTTTTATGTGTTCCTAATTGCGCCCACGTCATCGTCTCGACCAATTCTTCTAATGTGCCGATGCCGCCAGGTAAGGCGATAAAGGCATCTGCCAAGTCATACATGCGCGCTTTTCTTGTATGCATGTCTTTTGTGACAATGAGGCCCGAGCTGTCTGAATTTTCATTTTGGTATTTGAGTAAGAATTCTGGGATGATGCCAGTGACTTTGCCACCATTTTCTCTAACGGCATCAGAAATTACTCCCATTAATCCCATGTCACCGCCGCCATAGATCAGTTCAATGTTATTTTGGGTGAGGAGCTGCCCGAGTTTAATTGCCGCAGCCTTAAATGCTGGATCATTGCCGTTACCTGAGCCACAAAAGACGCAAATTGATTTGATGGTATTTAGGCTCATTTCATGCTTTTTTTCAGCTGTGGTCATAATTTAGCTTCTTTATGTTTATAGTTAACTGCATCGATATATGTGGCTTTCATCTTACAGTTTAATGAAACCTTCGCAGTTTCATAATTGGTTTCCTGGAGGTGAAAAAGGGCAAAAACTTGCTTTTCGTGTGGTGCTGGACTATATCTGTCGCACCAATAATGTCATTTACTTGCAACACTTGTTTTTAGCGGCTTGAAATCATTAGATAAATTAATGATCAAAGTGTTGTTTTTATGTTGTTGGAATACTCAACTAAATTGTTTAAAATGGAAACTATCATCTTTGACACACGAAGGTGTGTCTCACGTATTGAGTTTGAAAGGTACCCGTTATGAGTGGCGTTCGGTTTTTATCGACGGTTGTGGCAATTTTTATAACTTTTCTTTGGGCAGGCTATGTTGTCAATGCTTATCAAAAGAATGCAGCATTACAGCAACTCGCACAAACACAAACTTACACAACTTCTCAAAACAATATTGCCGAGATGAACAAAGGTGAAGATCAAGCTAAAATTGCTGATGATCAGGGCCAGGGTTCTCCTAAAGATGAGATTTCCTCTACTGCAAAAGTTTCTTCTTCTAAAGGGGAAGTTGAAGTGGCTAAAGTCGACGCAGGTATTGACCCTGATGTGGCCAAAGCGGATGAGATGGCCCGGGCAGCTTCTGAAGAATTCACCAAGCATATTAAAGAAGCGGATGCTAAGGTCTTAAAAGTTCCAGCTGAAAAGGCAAAAGCAAAACAAAAAGTGGCGGCGGTTAAAGACGTGCCTGCTAAAAAAGATATTATCGCTCAAGAAGCTCCTCAAGAAAAAATAACCAAAGTTGAAGCTCCTAAAAAAGTGGCAGCTAAGCCTAAGAAAGCGGTAGCTAAGGAAGAGACTGTTGCACAAGCTGAAAAGAGTGTGAGTGACGTTAAAAGTGATGACAAACCACAAGTCGTTCAAAAGGCGAGTGTTCGTTTTGAGACCATTGCGCAGAAGAAAGGCGGGCTTCTGACCAAAGAGGTTGCTGATACATTTGTCCCTGATGCTGATGGCAAAGGTGAAGAAAAAGATCAGAGCCGTATTTCATCAGATAAAGTTCTTGCGCGTATTTCCGATGATCCGGAGCGTGACCAAGAAACACCATTAGCTTTAGCAAAAGAGAGAGATGTTATTGCTGAAGCAACTAGGGAAGCTTTGACGGATGTTGTTGATGAGCGCGTTAAAGACAAAGTGGATCGGATTGAGACCCATATTGAATCACGCCTTAGCATCATAACGGCATCGGATGATAATAAATCTTCGACAGAGCATGATGTAGCCCGTGGAGGTAAGGATAATTCTCGTCTTTCTAAAGATCGAGTGGTTGTTGCTGTTAACAAACATCAGCCAAAATCTGAGGTTGTTGTTCAAGATAAAAAAGCTGTCTCTAAAAAGATTGATGAGAAGAAAGAGCTCACCAAGGTTGAGGGTGATAAAAAGGCCGCTAAGGTTGAGGTTGCTAAAGCACCTGAGACTAAAGTCACTGAAGTTAAGGTTGCTAAAAAAGAAGAGCCTAAGAAAAAACCAATTTGGACAGTGCCGACAGGTGTGACGCCTGAATATAGTGTTGTTGAAAAAATTGAACGTGGGCTTGATAGTGTTGCAGAAGCTGCATCAGAAGCTGGAACTCAAATCTCAGAAAAAGTGGCGGATCTTGGTGAGAATGTGAAAGATGCGATCACAGCTCCGAAGAAATGGGAAATCCCGACAGGTGTTACTCCTGGCGGTGATGATGACAAAGCTGCGTCTCAAAAAGAAATAAAAGTTGCTGAAGTTGCCTCTGATAAGAAGAAAGAGACTTCGGCCAAAACTGAGGTTGCCGCTGTTCCTATCCCAAAGAAGAAAGAAGCAGAAGTTGCTGATAAGTCTTCACCAGAGGAGACGAGTGAGAACAAGGTTTATGTCTCATCTCAATTAGATGACTATAAAGGTGCTAAGCTTTATGATGAAAAGGGAGAGCTCATTGTTGCTGAGGTTCCTGCTAAAAAAGCTCCTGAAAAATCTAAAGGTTTAGTCAAACGCATTATCAATATCTTTGCAGATGAAAAGAAAACTGCGGAGAGCGTGAAGAAGAAAGCTGAAGGAGAGACGCTGCTTTCTCGTGTTGATAAGGTGCGTTTTGAAGCTATCAAGAACCTGATGGTTGAGGATGTGAATTATAAGTTCACAAATGCGAAAAAGGGTGAGGGAGAAATTGTTGTCAAGGGACGCTCTCAGGCTGCTGCGAAACTCTCTCTTTATGTTGGTGTGCGTTATCTTGGGGATGTGATTGCTGATAGCACAGGCAATTGGACTTTTTCTAAAGAGTTATTTGTTCCGCAAGGATCTCATATTTTACAAGCCCAGCAGATGAGTGATAGCGGTATTGCTGTTGCTCGCAAAACGCTGCCATTTGTTCAAAAGAAAAAAGGTAAGGCACCAGAAGGCTATGACAAAGATGGCATTGGTATTGAACTTGGTGACAAAGCGCTTGCGAGTTTGAAGAAAAAGCTGAAAAACGAAAAGGATGCCGCTGGTGGAGCTAAGAAACTTTCTAAGAAAGAACAGCGTGAATTAAAGAGAAATAAAGCCCTTGCTGCTCGTACGCCCCTTCCGGTTCGTAAAACCGGTAAGGAAAGGTTGGCTGGTTTACCTCAATTGAAGAAGGGTAAGGAAGTTCAGGTTGCTGCATTAGATAAGAAGCTTGATGCGACTAAGACAGTTGAGAAAAAGTCTGCTGAAAAAGGCAAAATAAAAGAGGTTTCCAAAGAAAAATTAGTTAAAGCAGAGACTAAGGAAACAGATAAAAAGTCTGCGCCTAAATATTATATTGTTAAAGCTGGCGATAGTCTTGGGCGGATTGCTCAAAGAGAACTGGGTAATCCGAGTGCTTACAAGACCATTTTAAAGCTTAATAAAAAACTGAAATCGGCGAATTTGATTTATCCAGGACAGAAGTTGTTAATTTCTGCTGGCGGTGAAGATGTTGTTGCTGAGACAATTGAGAAAGCTCCGAAGACTAAAGTTGCAGCCCTTGGCGCGAAGTCACTTCCTAAGAAGAAAGATACTAAGAAAGAAACCGCATCATCTAAAAAGGATAATGATAGTAAAGGGCCAATAACCTCTCATTATGTTGTGAAATCAGGTGATAGCCTTTGGAAGATTGCGGCTAAGGTTTATGGCAATGGTAGCAAATATAAGCAACTTATAAAGCTTAACCCTAAAGTGCTTAAAAATCCGGGTTCTATAAAGCCAAATACAAAATTACGTGTTAAAGCTGGCTAAAGCGTATATAATCATTAGTGATGCTTTTATGCTCAGGCTCTTTTCGAGGCTGGGCTTTCTTGTTTTAAATTACTGAAAAATTTTGCAGGTGTTGGCTTAATATATGCGACATATGAAAAATTCACCTTCCCCGAGTGATGAGGATCTTAAACGTCAGGTGGTTGATCCTGTTTCTGTTTTTAGGTCTTTGTTGCCTTTTGCCTGGCCGAAAGGGCGCTGGGATTTAAGGCTTCGGGTTATTGTCGCGTTTCTGGCTTTGTTTTCTGCCAAGCTTGTAACTGTATCGGTGCCTTTTGCTTATAAAGAAGCAGTGAATGCACTGGATGCACTTTCCTCCCAATCAGAAATAGTTAGTCTTACAGTTGCGTCTATCTTTTTGATTATCTCATACGGCATGGGCCGGATCATGATGATCGTGTTTAATGCTTTACGAGATGGTCTTTTTATTAAGGTTGGGCAAAATGCGGTTCGCTCTATTTCTGTTGATGTGTTTAGGCATTTGCACACGCTCTCTCTTCGGTTTCATTTAGAGCGGCGCACTGGTGAGCTTAATCGGATTGTCGCAAGAGCAAGTACTGCGATTGAATTGATTATTCGTATGGGGGTTTTAAATTTTTTCCCGACCATGCTTGAGCTTGTTCTTGTCTTCATAATCTTTGCGGTTATGTTTGGTATGGAATTTGTTGGCGTTCTCTTTCTTACACTTATTACTTATGTGTTTTTTACCAAAAAGGCGACGGATTGGCGGATCAATATTCGCCGGGATATGAATAATGCGGATAATGAGGCGGGATCTCGCTCGGTTGATAGTTTGCTAAATTATGAAACCATTAAATATTTTGGCAATGAAGAGCTTGAGATTAAGCGCTATGACAAAGTGATGGCTGGTTATGAAAAAGCGGCTGTGCGCACTTTTGTCTCGCTCGGTGTTTTAAATGCTGGGCAGGCGGCAATTTTCACAATTGGTTTGACGGTTTCTATGCTGATGGCCGCTCAAGGTGTGGCTTCAAAAGAGTTTACTCTTGGTGACTTTGTGATGATTAATGCGATGCTTATTCAACTGCAAATCCCTTTAAATTTCTTAGGCATGGTCTATAGGGAAATTCGCCAGGCTTTGGTTGATTTGGAAAATCTATTTACTCTCTTAAAGAAGTTTCCAGAAATTGTAGATGCACCTGATGCAAAGCCTTTGAAAGTTACAGCGGGTCAAGTTGAGTTTGAAGATGTTCATTTTGCTTATGACCCGAAACGGCCGATTTTAAAGGGTGTTAGTTTTAAGGTGCCAGCTGGCAAGATGACAGCAATTGTTGGGCCTTCTGGGGCGGGCAAGTCAACGCTTTCAAGAGCGCTCTTTCGTTTTTATGATGTTGCTAGCGGGAAGATTTTTATTGATGGGCAAGATATAGCTAAGGTGACGCAAAAGAGTTTAAGAGCCGCGATTGGCATGGTGCCGCAAGATACGGTTTTATTTAACGAAACTCTCTATTATAACATTGCTTATGGTCGCCCGGAGGCTTCATCAGATGAGGTTTACAAGGCGGCGCAGATGGCTCAAATAGACAAGTTTATCGAACAACTGCCTGAGGGGTACGATACATTTGTTGGTGAGCGGGGCTTGAAGCTTTCTGGTGGTGAGAAACAACGGGTCGCGATTGCGCGAACGATCTTAAAGGGGCCGCCTATATTAATGCTTGATGAAGCGACCAGTGCTCTTGATAGCTATACGGAAAAAGAGATACAAGGGGCACTTGACCAAGTGAGCCGTGAGAGAACGACTTTGGTTATTGCTCATCGTTTATCTACTGTGATCCATGCTGATGAAATTCTGGTTTTGGAACAGGGGCAAATTGTTGAGCGTGGAACACATGAGAGTTTGGTTGCTTTGGGCGGAGTTTATGCTGGGCTTTGGCAACAACAGCGTGAAATTGCTGAAGAGGAAGAAGTGTTGGGTTAATGTGCTTGCCAACAGTTTGGTGTTGCCAGAAAGATTTTAATGATTGAGTTGTTTTGCTCAATAGAATAGTTTTTTAAGGCTCAAATTATGTAAATGAGCTTTGTTTATTTAAGGGGTTTATTGTGTCTGATCATAATAGTTTGCTTGATAGCTTAGAAACCGTTTTTATTCCGATCCATAAGGATGGTTATAAATTTGTTGGTATTTCAGCCATTTTGACGTTGTTGAGCTTTTTGCTTTGGGAGCCATTGGGCTGGATTTTTGCGATTATCACTCTTTGGGTGGTTTATTTCTTTCGTGATCCTGAGCGTGTGACACAAACAAGAGAAGGTTTGGTTGTCGCGCCAGCTGATGGTAAAATCACAGGTGTTGATGAAGTGTTGCCGCCAAAAGAATTAGGTCTTGGTGAGGACCCTGTTGTTCGTATCTCTACCTTTCTTTCTATTTTTGATGTGCATATTCAGCGCGCTCCTGTTGCTGGTGATATTAAAGAAGTTGTCTATACACCAGGGCTTTTTGTGAATGCTGTGCTTGATAAGGCCAGTGAAGATAATGAGCGCAATGGAATTGTGATTGAGAACTCTCAAGGACAAAAAGTTGGCTGTGTGCAAATTGCTGGTTTAATCGCACGGCGGATCTTGTGTTTTGTGAAAGAGGGTGAGGGCATTGGCGTTGGTGAACGTTATGGCCTTATTCGCTTTGGTAGCCGGGTTGATGTGTATCTGCCAAAGGGAAAGACGGCGCTTGTCTCTGTCGGCCAAAGAGCTATTGGCGGTGAAACTATATTTGCTGATCTTAATTCTGATGAAGGTGAGAGAGAAGCACGGGTACATTAATTGTCACACTTATTAATGTATTTCGTGACAGTTTTACCCACTTGCCCCTGAAAGGAAGTTCATGGTTTTGGATAATGAAAGCAACAGTGAAAAACGGGACCCCGTAACAGAAACCGTAAAACCAAAACGGCGTTTTTTGTTACGCCGGCGTGAGCGCCGGGTGCCTCTTGTTGCTCTCATTCCCAATGTGATTACCCTGATGGGCTTAGCTGCTGGGCTTACCTCTATTCGTATGGGTATGGATGGCCGGATTGAATTGGCGATTGGCTTGATTGTTCTGGCAGCTTTTCTTGATGGGTTAGATGGGCGTGTGGCGCGGCTTTTAAAAGCGTCTTCTAAATTTGGGGCGGAACTCGACTCGCTTGCGGATTTTGTGAATTTTGGCGTGGCGCCTGCGCTCTTATTGTTCACCTGGGGGCTCACCGAATTTAAAAGTTTGGGCTGGATTGCCGCTCTTGCTTTTGCCATATCGGCCGCTTTGCGCTTAGCACGGTTTAATGTTTCTAATCAGGATAAGACACAACCGAAATGGAAGCAGCGTTATTTTGAAGGTATACCAGCACCAGCTGGGGCGATGCTTGTGATGCTGCCACTTTACTTAGATTTAGGCAGTGTTGAGCTGTTTAAAAATCTGCCTCAAGTGACTGCGGTGTTTATGGTGATTATGGCAGGCTTGATGGTTTCTCATTTGCCAACTTTTTCAGGTAAGCTCCTTGGGCATCGTATTCAGTTGAGTTATGCGATGCCGATCACTGTGGTTGGCGTGTTGTTTGCCGCGATTTTGTTTACTTATCCGTGGGTTACCTTAAGTGTTATCTGTTTTGGTTATTTAGCACTTCTCCCTCTCAGCTTATTTGCTTATCGCAAAGATTTGGCAAAATATGGTGAGCATGGGGAATTTGAAATGGCTGAAAATAAAGATCCTCAAGACGGGCCGGTTGGACCTGTTCACTAATTGAGACCTTTCTGTTTTCAGCTTTTAAATTGAAATTAATTTCCTTTTTTTCTTGCAATCTCTTTTTTATGGGACTATTAGTCTCGTCCACAGTTTGGATGATCCAAACTGTTTCTCACCTTTTTAAGGAGGCTAGGTTATGACGAATAATTCTCACCTGCTCTCTCGGGCAGCACAACTGAGCTAAGCCGTCTTCACGGTGGTGCCAGATTTTTGAAGCTAACTGCAGACGCGTTTAAAGCGTTTCAAGCAGGCTAGTTTTGTTGTCTTTCATCTAGATTAGGCCGTAAATTCATAAATTAGCTGCTTATGGCGCTTTTTTATATGTTGAGGGCATTGTTAATGCGTCCTTCGGATAAGGCCAATTTGGTCGTATCTAGCGTCGCAAGGTTTTGAAAATAAACCATATTTCCTGCAACCTTGCTCCTAATATACAACCAAATTGGCTCTTACCAAAAGCAGCTAATTTATGAATTTACGGCCTAGATTTTAAAAGGTGATCCCTTATGGGCATTTCTCTTAATAGTGGTGCGCGCGCTGTTGGCTCGATAGATAGGGCCAGCGAGTGTGATGGCGTGCCTTCTTATAATTTTTATTCTGAACGTTCCTGGGTTGAGGGGCGGGCAAAGGAGCAATTGGTTGAACTTTCTTCTATGGAAGGTGTTCAGCAGATGGCTGCGTTTCCTGATTTGCACCCTGGAAAGTTTGGTCCGGTTGGTGTGGCGCTATTGGCTGATCGGGTTTATCCGCAATTAATTGGTAATGATATTGGTTGCGGTATGAGTTTGTTTGCGCTTGATGTTGAGGTGCGTAAATTAAAACTTGAAAAATGCGCAGAAAAACTTCGTGTGCTTGAGGGACCCTATTTAAACGATGGTCCTGATGGGCTGCATGAAATTAATACTCATCTTGAGGAGAGTAATTTACATGGGCTTGCTAAAGGCCAAGATTTGTTTTTGCAAAGTTTAGGCACGATTGGTGGTGGCAATCATTTTTGTGAATTGCAAGCTATTGAAGATGTGTTTGAGGTAGCTCAGCTTGATCAATTAAAACTCGACAAAAATTGTGCGCTTTTATTTGTTCATTCCGGCTCGCGTGGGTTTGGAATGTCTGTTTTTCAAACGGTTCAGCATTGTTTTGCTGAAGGGCTGAGACTAGATCGCTCTGAATTTGAGGCTTATATGACTTTGCATGATGCTGCTGTTTGTTGGGCCTCCTTAAACCGCAGACTTATTGCAAAACGAGCGGCTGACGCATTGCGAGCGAAGCTTCGATTGATTGCTGATAATGCACATAATCTAATTGAGCAGTCTGGTGATCAGTTTCTTCATCGGAAAGGTGCCGCAAAGGCTGATTTGCCGCTTGTTCCTCTTGCTGGATCGCGTGATGCGTTGAGCTATCTTCTCAAACCAACTGAGGATATTAAGCTTCAAAATCGTTCTCTCTTTTCCTTGGCTCATGGTTCTGGGAGAAAATATGATCGTAAATCTATGAAAGGACGTGTTGGACGTAATAAATCTAACTTGCAGAAATTAGAGCGAACTTCTTTTGGGGGGCGTGTTGTTTGTGAAGATAAGCAGTTGTTGGTTGAAGAAGCACCTAGTGCGTACAAGAGTTCAAAAACTGTTTTGGCAGATTTGGTTGACGCCAATTTGGCTACGCCTCTTTTATCTTTGAAGCCTCTTTTGACCTTTAAGAAAGCTCAACTTCATTCGAAAGCTAATTTAAAAAAACGGATTAAACCTTCTAGAAATAGGAGGCATTCAAGATGAATGAAGTTTTTGTAAAACTTTTGATCAGTAGTGGTGCGGGGCCAGCTGAATGTCGCCGAGCCGTTGCGCTGGTTGTTGAGCAAATGTTTAAAGAAGCGGAGCAACGAGGTTTTAAAGTTTCGTCTGTTTTCAATTGTGCTTCGAGTGGAGATGACCCTTCTTCTGTTCTTCTAACCATTACAGGAGAGGGAGGTGTACAATTTGCTAATGAGTGGATTGGGACGATTAAATGGAATTGTCCTAGTCCGTTTCGCTCTAACCATAAACGGCAAAATTGGTTTGTTGGCGTTTTTCGTCTACAAAGCCAAGATTTTGATTTGGTTGACATAAATCTTTCAGATTTAAAATTTGATTGTTTTAGGGCTGGTGGTCCTGGCGGACAACATCAGAACACGACAGATAGTGCTGTGAGGGTTACTCATTTGCCAACGGGTGTTTCAGCTGTTTGCCGTGATGGGCGTTCACAACATCGGAATAAAGCTCAAGCGATTGAGAAATTAAAGGATGTGTTCTTTTTGAATTCACTTCAAAAACGCAGTGATGAGAAGAAACACTCTCACGACTTGCATAAAACTTTAGAGCGGGGCAATCCTGTGCGTTGTTTTAAGGGGCCTAAATTTAAAGAGATTTAGAGATTTGAGTTTTGGAGAGGTTTATTTGTTTAAATGAGATGGAGTTCTTTTAAACTGGCGTGGCCATCACGGCCGACAATGATGTGGTCATGGACGAGGATGCCGATTTTATCCAAAGCTTCCATGATTTGTTTTGTCATTTTGATATCTGCTCGTGATGGTGTTGGATCACCTGAGGGGTGATTATGGGCTAAGATAATGGCCGTCGCGCCAACTTCAAGGGCGCGGCGGACAACTTCTCTCACATAAACGGGGGTGTGATCAACTGTGCCTTCAGCTTGCACTTCATCTGCGATGACCTGATTGCGTTTATCAAGGAATATGATGCGAAACTGTTCTCTTTGTTCATGGGCCATAGCAGCGCAAACGTAACGCACCATAGCAGACCAGGAGCCGATGATTTCTTTCTTTTCTAAGTTGGCTTGCATGAGACGAAGGGAGGTTGCGCGGATGAGTTTTAATTCAGTGACAACAGCGTCACCGACACCGCTGACTTCTTTTAACCTTGCTTCTGGGGCATTCAAAACTTCTGCAAAGTCACCAAATTTTTTTAGCAATTCTTTGGCGAGAGGTTTGGTGTCTCGTCTTGGAATGGCGCGGAATAGTATCATCTCCAACAGTTCATAGTCAGGCATTGCATCAGGGCCGGCTTTTAAAAAGCGTTGACGCAATCTGGTTCTGTGTCCCTGATAATGGGGTTTGCCCTGACTGTCTTCGAATTCACCCATTCACACCTCTTGACCACTTCTTAAAGATCGTTTCCATGACACTAAACTTTTAAGATTTGTTTCTAAATTGGTGTTCCCAGCCACCAGGGGAGAGTGTGAAGATTTCATAGCCATCTTTGGTGACAGCAATGGAATGTTCAAATTGTGCTGAGAGAGATTTATCTTTGGTGACAGCTGTCCAGCCATCTGAGAGGACTTTTACATCAGGGCGCCCTAAATTGAGCATAGGCTCAATGGTGAAGAACATGCCTTCTTCTAATCGAACTCCTTCACCTGGTTTGCCATAGTGCAAAATATTTGGAGGGGTGTGGAATTGGCGGCCGAGCCCATGACCGCAAAAGTCCGTGACGATAGAGCAGCGTTCGCTTTCACCGTATGCCTGGATGGCATGGCCAATATCGCCGGTTGTTGCACCGGGACGGACAACTTCAATCCCTTTAAAAAGAGCATTATAGGTTACATCCATTAGTCTGGCGGCTTTTGTTGGTACATCGCCTATGGGGATGGTGCGGCTTGTATCGCCATGCCAACCATCTAAAATAAGGGTGACGTC
>CAXIBI010000045.1:0-18211 GCA_964022305.1 uncultured Hyphomicrobiales bacterium
TATGAGCAGATAGGCATTGTTATAAAGGCGGTTGATGAGGGACATGTTTTGACCTTATGACAGAAGGCTGTCTGTTTGGTTTTGGGATTGATTAGTCTTTTAAATGAACTGAAATATCTAGTTAAATCATAGATATTTGGGTCTCATGTCAAATAATATTGAGAAAACTCATAATTCTTTTGAAAATGATGCCTTTTTTCGCACCTTTTTTGTGGAATTGCTCTCGCACATTTTAGTTTATGTGGTTATATTCGCGCGTGATTTACAGAACTGTCACATTAATTTTCATTTTCAAGATTTAAGGATTTCCCCATGGCAAATGTGGTTGTGGTTGGCTCTCAATGGGGTGATGAGGGCAAGGGCAAGATTGTTGATTGGCTATCTGAGCGAGCTGATATTGTAGCGCGCTTTCAAGGCGGCCATAATGCCGGCCATACTTTGGTTATCGATGGCAAAGTTTATAAATTGTCCCTTTTACCATCTGGCGTTGTGCGTGAAGGGAAATTGGCTGTTATTGGTAATGGTGTGGTGATTGACCCCTGGGCACTGGTTTCTGAAATTGAAACATTGCGCGGCCAAGGTGTAGATCTCACTGCTGACAGATTGCGCATTGCTGAAAATGCCACTTTGATTTTACCTGTGCACCAAGACTTGGATGAGCTGCGTGAAAAAGCGGCTGGTAAGGGAAAGATTGGCACCACGAAGCGCGGCATTGGCCCAGCTTATGAAGATAAGGTTGGCCGCCGTGCGATCCGCATGATGGACTTGCTAGATATGGAAGCGCTTCCTGCCAAGGTTGATCGTCTACTTACTCATCATAATGCACTGCGCCGTGGTATGGGTGAGGTGGAACTTCAAGCTGTAGACTTGCTTGAGAAGCTAAAAGAAATTGCACCCAAAGTAACGCCTTATATTGAACCTGTTTGGCAGCTTCTTGATAATGAGCGTCGTCAGGGTAAGCGTATTCTTTTTGAAGGGGCGCAAGGTGTGCTTCTCGATATTGATCATGGCACATATCCTTTTGTGACATCGTCAAATACAGTTTCAGCACAAGCTGCAACAGGCTGCGGCATTGGTCCAACAGGGCTTGATTATGTGCTTGGGATCACGAAGGCTTATACAACACGCGTTGGTATGGGACCGTTCCCGACAGAATTATTCTGCGCCGATGGGAAGCGACTTGGTGAGCGTGGCCATGAATTTGGCACAGTCACTGGCCGTGAACGCCGTTGTGGTTGGTTCGATGCATGTCTTGTGCGCCAGACATTGAAAGTGGCTGGTATCACTGGCATTGCTCTTACCAAGCTTGATGTGCTTGATGGCTTTAAAGAGCTGAAGATTTGCACCGGCTATAAAATCGGTGATGAGATTTATGATCACTTACCAGCTAGTGAAAATATGCAGGCTCAGGTTGAGCCGATTTATGAAGTGCTTGAAGGCTGGTCTGAGACGACAGCTGGCGCGCGGAGCTGGGCTGATTTGCCAGCGGCTGCGATTAAGTATGTGCGCCGGGTAGAAGAGCTGATTGAAACACCGGTTGCACTTCTCTCAACAAGCCCAGAGCGTGATGATACCATTTTGGTTCAAGACCCATTCGAAGACTAGGTAGCTAAGCTACATTAATATGAAAAAGCCCCGCGATAGATTTATCGCGGGGCTTTTTTTTATTAGAGTTTCTGTTGGAATATGGTTTTATCTTCTGGCGATGTTGGTGCCGATTTTTTTCCAGACAACGCTTTCGCAAATGCCCATTGATCCGCAGCCGGTGAGTTTGGCTGTGTTAATTGAGGTGAGTTGCAGTGAGCCTTTGTAGGTTTGGCCGTCTTTTACATTGTAGACATAACCATGCCATTTAAAAATGCTGCTCTTTTTAACGCTGCGCATGATGGTCAATCCATTGATTGGACGGTTACGCAATTTTGGATTTGAATTGTGTTTATCTCGTTTTAGACCAGAGGTTGTTTTGAGGATGCGGCCGCAGAGTTGTTTGCCGCATTTGTAAAACCCAATGATGTCGCCTTTCGGCGTTTTCCATTTGCCGACAATGTACTTCATGACTTTAGCTTCCACAGCCGGTGATTTGGCTTGTAGTGGATTGCTTTGAAAAGAGAGAGTGACTAGGAGTACCGTTAAAATAAGGTTGAAGATGTGAAGTCTTGTTCTGCTCTGCTTTTTTAAGTTGAAGTGACGGACTGAATAGGTAGTCATAAAATAAAAACCTTGTTTCGTATAATTTAATGTGGTGCACGCATTACTTCGCATCGTTTTCTATCAAAAACCATACCAGACCCTTAATCACAGTATAAAAATGGCCGTCTGATGACAGAATAATTGGGAAATTAAGATATTTCACAGTTCGCTGATATTAAGGGAAATTTTTTATTAATTGCTCGTGAAAATTGCGTTCTTGACCTTCCAGTGACTGGAGGCTTTATGTTAAAATGAATAAAATTGGAGTTTTCAATGGTTGAAGATACATCCTGTTGTTCAGAAACTGAGCAACTTAACACAACTGAATGTCCCTCATTAAAAGAGAAACCCGGGTTTTTAAGTTCAGCGAAAGCCACGATGCATTGTTTAACGGGCTGTACGATTGGTGAGGTTTTAGGCCTGATGATTGGTGTGAGTGCCGGGTTTACACCGCTTTATACGATCATATTAGCGGTAACCTTAGCGTTTGTTATTGGTTTTGCTTTGGCCATTCGCTCAGTGATTGCGAGTGAGGGGCTTAGTTTTGCTGCTGCCTTTCGTTCTATTTGGCTTGGCGAAGTGATTTCTATGGGGATCATGGAGCTTGTGATGAATGTGGTTGATTATTCTGTTGGTGGGATGCAATCGGGTAGTATTTTCACTGGGGTGTTTTGGCTTGGGATTGCGTTAGCGATACCTGCAGGGTTCTTGGCAGCTTGGCCGGTGAATTATTGGTTGCTTTCCAAAGAAATTAAAAATTGCTGCCATTGATCTTTTTTAAATTTAAAGGCTGGTGATGTGATGAAAATTAGAGATGCTGCTCTAAAAACCGAGCTAACAGAAAAGACCATTCGATATTATGAAGAGATTGGTTTGGTGGTGCCGGAGCGGCGCGAGAATGGTTATCGGGATTTTTCAGAGCAGGATGTGCATTCGCTTAGATTTTTAGCTCGGGCGAGAAAACTTGGGTTTTCAGTTGATGATTGTCGGCAGTTGCTTAGCCTTTACAGTGATCGAAAGCGGGCAAGCAAGGATGTGAAAAATATTGCTGAGGCGCATTTAGTAGAAATCGATATGAAGATTAAAGAACTTTCTAAAATGCAAGATACTTTGCGTCATTTAGTTTCGACCTGTCAGGGGAATGAGCGCCCTGATTGCCCGATTATAAATGATCTTGCTGGGAAGTCTTGATGATTTTTTCACCCTGTTTTTCTTAAATTTCATAAAATGCAAATAAAACAACGTCTTTGTTGTTCATAAAAATGTTACAAGGTGTGAAGTCTTATGATTTGAGGCCAACGCCTAAATCTGATTTTCATGGATTATGAGATGGTCATAGAGAGGCCATTCTAGATGTTTCATATTCCAGGAGATCTGATTTGACCACCATTGTTTTTTTCATGGGCGTTTTGCTCTTAAGCTTGGCTAATGGAGCGAATGATAATTTTAAAGGTATGGCGACCCTTTGGGGTGGTGGCATTCTCTCTTATCGAAAAGCTTTGATTTTAGCGAATATTGCGACACTGGCTGGTGGCTGTGCGGCATTTGTTTTGGGCGCTGGTTTGCTTTCGACTTTTTCTGGTAAGGGAATTGTCTCAACGGAGGTTTTGCAAAGTCCTCAATTTGTTGCCAGTTTTGCTATTGGTGCTGCGCTTACTGTGATTTGTGCTACCTGGTTTAAATATCCGATTTCAACAACCCATTCTATTCTTGGCTCACTTGCTGGTGCGGCGTTTGCTCTGCCACTTGCAAACCCGCTCTATGGAGTATTGGTTCAAAAAGCGTTTTTGCCTTTGCTCCTTTCTCCCCTTATTGCTGTTGGTTTGACATTTCTATTATGGCATTTGCGTTGTTTACTGGTGGAACGTTTTGCTGTTGTTGGTGGAGGCCATGGCCGTTCTATGCAAGCTGTTGCGACTTCTCCTGATGGTGGCGAGCAAGGTGAGAGCAGTTTTTTTGAACGCTCTGGTCATATCGCATCTGGGTTTACGGTTTGTTTTGCTCGCGGGGTGAATGATACGCCAAAGATTGCCTCTATTTGGCTTTTGGGCACGACATTTAACCTTTCGACTTTTTCTATTTTTGTGGCCATTGCCTGCTTGATGGTGATTGGTAGTTTGATGTTTTCTTTTAATGTGGCCAAGGTGATGTCAAAAGAGATAACTGGGATGAGTGAGCAGCAGGGCTTTGTTGGGAATTTTGTGACAGCTCTTCTTGTTTTGTTTGCCTCTAAATTAGGTTTAGGTGTTTCTACAACCCATGTGTCTGTTGGTAGTTTGTTTGGTATTGGTCTTGTTAGTGGCAAGGCTCATTGGGGTAAAATTCAAGAAATTTTATTGTCCTGGGTTTTAACTTTGCCCATAGGGTTTGGGTTTGCGGCGCTTAGTGTGATTGTTCTTGGAGCTTTCACTTGAGTGGGCAAATAACAGTTGATCATTTTTTTGTGATCATAGGTGAGTAGATATATGATTTGACCCTAAGCCTAATTTTATGAAGATTGTAAATCGCTAAGTTAAAGTTATGGTGTTTTTTAATTTAGATCATGTGCTTTTGCTCAGTTGGAGTTTATGGGTACAATTTGTTGCTTCTTAAACAATTAAAATAATATGGAGAAAAATATGGACGTTCAGTCATCGGTTCAGGAACGATATGGTGATGGTGCTAATCAATGTGAGAGTTCGCTTTGTTGTGCTGTGAGTTATGATCCGCAATATTTAAAAGTGATCCCGCAAGAAGTGATTGAGCGTGACTATGGCTGTGGTGATCCGTCTCAATATCTCAAATCAGGTGAGACCGTTTTGGATCTCGGCTCTGGTGGCGGCAAGATTTGTTTTATTGCGTCTCAGATTGTTGGAGAAACTGGCAAGGTGATTGGTGTTGATATGACACCAGATATGTTGAAATTGGCTCGTGAGAGCGCACCAAAGGTTGCTGATGAGATTGGCTATAGCAATGTTTCTTTCTTGCGCGGGCACATTGAAGATTTGAAAACAGATCTTGATTTGGTTGATAAATTTCTGGCGGAACACCCAGTTGCGTCTGTTGGCGATTATGAAGAACTAACCAGAGAGATCGATCGTATTGGTAAAGAGCAACCGCTTATTGAAGATGACAGTATTGATGTGATTGTTTCTAACTGTGTGCTGAACTTGGTTAGCGATGTTGACAAAAAACAGCTGTTTGATGAGATGTACCGGGTCCTTAAAAAGGGTGGGCGTATTGCTGTTTCAGATATTGTATCGGACGAAGTCTCGCCTGACCATTTGAAAAATGACTCTAAATTGTGGTCTGGTTGTATTTCTGGAGCTCTTCAAGAAGCTGAATTTGTGCGCATGCTTGAAGATGCTGGTTTTCATGGCATTGTGGTTGATAATTACGAGCCTGAGCCTTGGCAGATTGTTGAAGGTATTGAATATCGCTCAGTGACCATTGTGGCTTATAAGGGCAAAGAAGGCCCTTGTATTGAGAAGAACCAGGCGGTTATTTACAAAGGCCCTTGGATGCAGGTGGTTGATGATGATGGGCATATTTTCTGTCGTGGTGAGCGTATGGCGGTTTGTGAGAAGACATTCAACATCATGAATTCTGAGCCTTATAAAGACCAAATTATTCCTGTTGAGCCTGCAATCGCCGTTGAGACAAATGAGGATATGGTTTGTGGTGAAGGGGCATTGCGTCACCCACAAGAGACGAAGAAGGGTGTGAAGCCGATTACGACAGATAGCAACCAAGGGAATTGCTGCTAAGAATATCATTTCTATTTTTTAAAAGGGGAAGCCAAGTGCTTCCCCTTTTTATTTTAATGCCCACTCATGGAAGAATAGAAATTGATGAGTACAATGCCTGTGATGATGAAGGTGATGCCAATGAGGCCGATGAGGTCTATTTTTTCTGCAAAAAAATAAACGCCTAAAACACATGTTGCTGCAATGCCAATACCAGACCATGTGGCATAAGAGAGTGCAAGGGGGAGATATTTTAAGGCAAGCCATAAACAGAAGAAAGAGAGGCAATAGGAGATGAACGTTACGGCGCCAAATAGATGATTATCTGTGGTTGCGCTCCATTTTAAAGCTAATGTACCGATAATTTCAAACAGTATGGCTGAGGCGAGATAGAGGTAAGGCATCAAGCTTAAACTCCTAAAAAATGCACATGCTAGTTGTGTTTAGTGGTGTAGCACTCTTTCTTGGTTAGGTTTAGAGAAATTTGCAAGGAATTAGGGTTTTTATTTTTTATAAAGATAGCTGTTTATGGGCTTAAGAGGCCGCTTGTTTGTGACGTTGATTCGAATTAGATTTCAAAGATGGTTAGAGTTTAAAAAAGTGCACTACCAATAAGCGCTATTTTTATGGGGGCTATCTGAAATGTCTTTATTGTTCCGAATTGTCTATGCGGCTCATGCCAATGGAACGCATCATAAATTAGCCTTAGATGCCCTAAAAGAGCTTTCCGTTGAGAATAGCGATAAATGGGCGAAGCTCTTTTTAAAATATTCAGAGCGCTATCTTGTTGGCTCGAAAGATCCGGATAAATTATTTAAAGATTTTAGAAATCACGTCTTGCATGTGCAGGACAATTTCTGGGGTGGGGCGCCTGATAAATGCCGGGAATGGTATGATGACCTCGTCTCTTGTCTCGTTGCAGAGCGCTGGGAAGATGCGGTTTATTCAGCGGGTGTGCTTTCTCATTATTATACAGACCCGATTATGCCGTTTCACACGGCCCAGTCTGAAGCTGAGAGCGCTATTCACCGGGCTGTCGAGTGGACAATCAATAAAAGCTATAACAAGCTTAAAAAGCGAGCGGATCAAGATTATAAGCTTTTAATGGTTATACCTCCAGAAGACGAAATTGATTTTGCTGCCAATATGGTTCGTGAAGGGGCTACTGTTTCCAATCGTTATTATTCTCATCTTATTGCTCATTATAATTTTGATAGAGGGGTGGTGAAGCCTGAGGAGGGGTATAATGAGCTGGGTCATGTTGTTTTGGCTGAACTTATTCAATATGCTGCGCGCGGCTTTGCTTTGGTGCTTGATCAGGCGATTAAGGCATCAGGCAAGCAGGCGCCGGATGTCTCTATTACGGCTGAAACCTTTATGGCGGGCTTGACGATTCCTGTGAAATGGGTGACGCGGAAACTAGATGATGCCGCTGATAAAGCTCTTGTTGAGGCGATGTATGATGAGCTGCAACAAACCGGTAAGGTTGAGGAGACTTTGCCGGAAGATGACCGGTTGATTAAAGCTCTCCACCGCAAAGAAGTGCTTGGCATTACAGATGATGAGACGGAAGAAGATGAGCCAGAAGATGAAGGCCCAAGCGAGGCAGAGCTTGCCGTTGAAGAATTGATGGAGCGGGAAGAAGAGGTCGATAAAAGTGGTTATGATCGTCATGATGATGAGGATACAGGCGAACCTGCTTCCTTACCGGAAAAACGACCAGCACCTAAACCAACCTTTTATTTAGAGCGAACAGACCAGGTTGAAGATGCGCCATCAATAGGCACAAAAACAGCGAAGCGTTTAAGTGTAGTTGGTGTTAAAACCGTAGACGATTTATTGGCTGCTGATCCGGACCAGATTTCATCAGAGCTAGATGTTCGTTATATTACACCGCAAGTCGTGAAAGATTGGCAAGATCAGGCTTTATTACAAATTGAAATTCAACGGCTTAGAGGCCATGACGCGCAGTTTCTTGTTGGGTGTGGTTATCGCACACGAGAGCGTGTGATCGAGGCTAACCCAGAAACACTTTTGGTGGATTTACAAGCTTTCCTTATGACGTCAGATGGTGAGCGTTTACTTCGTGTTGGTAATGAACCTGACTTGGAAGAAGTGAAAGGTTGGATTGAAAATGCGCAAGAGGTGGCTGAAGTAGCGGAGTAGAAAAGTATTATTTTATTTCGCTTTTTGAGTTAAGCCGTTTAGAAATGCCAGGCTCTGGCTTCAGCTAGAAGAAAATCTCTAAATACCATTACCCGTTTTGAATTGCGTAGCTCTTCTGGGTAGACGAAGAAGGTATTGAGGTTGGGCACATCTGCATCAGGCAACACATTGACCAGATCTTCATCATCTTTTGCCAAATAGTCAGGTAGCACAGCGATGCCAATGCCCTGTTTTACAGCTTGACGTAGGGAATAGAGATTGTTGATGGTCATGGTTGGTGGGCGTTTTTCATGGGGTTTAAGCCCAGCTGTTTCCAACCAATTTAACTTCTCAATCGGAGCGGGGGCCTTGCCGCCAAAGGTGAGGATGCGGTGGCCATTGAGATCTTCTAAACTTTTAGGCAGGCCGAATTTTTTAATATAAGAATTGGAGGCATAGACATGAAAATGCACCGTGAACATGGGCCGGCGGATCACATCTTGTTGGACAGGTTCTCGGAGCCATATGGCAACGTCTGCTTCACGCATTGAGATGTCGAGCTCTTCATCACTTAAGTTGTTTTGTAGTTGGATGCCCGGGTATAGATTGAGGAAATTATTTAACCGTGGTGTTAGCCAGGCAGAGCCAAACCCGACTGTGGTTGTTACGCGCAGTTCACCGAAAGGTTTTTCGGCGGCGTCCTCAAGTAAGGTTTGGGTGGCGCGGATTTTGTTAAACACATCCTGGGCTGTTTTATAAAGGAGTTCGCCTTGCTCCGTTAAAATGAGGCCGCGGGCGTGGCGATGGAAGAGGGCGACTTTGAGATCTTCTTCAAGGGAGCTGATTTGACGAGAGACCGCACTTTGGCTCATGTCCATTTCTTCACCGGCTTTGGTGAAGCTGCCGGCTTCAGCCACGATGTGAAAAATTCGAACTTTGTCCCAGTCCATATTGGTGCACCCTATTTGGCTAGAATGTTTAGTCTAAAATATAGATCAAAAGACGCTTTAATAGGGCTCGTTCACACAAAGCGTCTTTTGATATTGTTTAGGTCACAGAAGTTATTCCGCCAAGAATTTTTCTGCTTCTAAAGCTGCCATACAGCCCATACCCGCTGCTGTGACGGCCTGACGGTAGATTTCATCTGTCACGTCACCAGCTGCATAAACACCTTCAATTGAGGTTGCTGTGCTATCTGGCTTGGTGATGATGTAATTGCTTGGTGACATCTCTAATTGACCTTTAAACAGCTCTGTTGAAGGTGCATGACCAATTGCAATAAAGATGCCGTGTACATTTAGATCTGTGATCTCGCCGGTTTTAACATTTTTGATTTTTGCATTTGTGACGGAGAGTGGGGTCTCATCACCAACCACTTCGTCCAATGCACTGTCCCACATCACTTCAATTTTTGGATGTTTCAGTAATCTTTCAGCTAAAATCTTTTCTGAGCGGAGCTGATCTCTTCTGTGTACGAGGGTGACCTTTGAGGCGAAGTTTGTGAGGAATAACGCTTCTTCAACCGCTGTATTGCCGCCGCCGACGACGATGACTTCTTTATCTTTATAGAAGAACCCATCACATGTCGCACAGGCTGAAACGCCAAAGCCTTTGAATTTTTCTTCGCTCTCTAAGCCGAGCCAACGGGCTTGCGCGCCTGTTGAGATGATGACGCTATCTGCTGTGTAGGTTTTTCCGCTATCGCCTTTCATCGTGAAAGGGCGTTTGCTTAGATCAACTTCCATAATGTGATCTGTAATGATATTTGTGCCAACATGCTCTGCCTGGGCTTTCATTTGTTCCATGAGCCAAGGGCCTTGGATGACATCAGCGAAACCAGGGTAATTTTCAACTTCTGTTGTAATGGTAAGTTGTCCGCCAGGTTGCATTCCTTGGATTAAGGTTGGTTCTAACATGGCACGGGCAGCATAAATTGCGGCTGTATAGCCTGCAGGGCCTGAGCCGATAATGACTAGTTTTGAATGATTTGTTTCCGTGCTCATTGCTTTGGTCTTTCTTGATACAAGGCTATTTATAAAAGGCTATTTATTGGCTTTCAATCAGGATTGCAAGAGGCCTAATTGGCTGTGAAAAATTTTGGTTTAATGCGCTGAACTAGCTAGATTGATTTTGAAGCTTTTCAAGTATGATTTGGGCTACCTTTGCGGTTTCGTCAATGGGTTCTTTGCTCCCTTTCACGGAAAAATCAATCATTTTATCTGTATGGTGGATCAAATTGTCTGATTTGAGGTTTTCTAGAAAGATTTTATGACGCCGACTGGTTCCATTTAAGGGTAATATATGTACTGGTACCCCAGTAAACAAGCCTTCAGAGATCATTGAAACGCTATCTGCTGTTATGAGTAAATGATCTGCATTTGCTAAAATGCCAAAATAGGGGTTATCACCTTTTTGATCCCAAATCCAAACTCTATCATCTGATTTGAAATGCGCGTTCAATGCCGTTTTTACAAAAGGTTCTGTGCGGCTTGAAGGGGTGAGTAGAATAGTGGCATTGTGATTTTGGCGTGCGTTTTCAAGACAGTTTATCAAGTTAGATAATGAGGTTTCATCAAATCCGAATTTTTTGTTTTTACCGCCTAGGCATACACCTAAAATGGGAGGTTGCTTAGTTTGTTGATTTTCCCCTGATGTTAAAAGGTTTTGAGATTGCCAAATTGAGTGCCAATGAGTTCCTTCTTGCTCAAGAGTTTGACGATTGAGCTTATGTAAGGCGGTTTTTGTATCGATGACATTTGAGCCCTTTAAGGCGTCATGCTGCATCGACGCTACTAGATCAAAGTAAGAGGTTGGGGTTTGTGGGTTTTGTATATGGACCCTATAGGTTTTGCCCTTTGATTTTTTACCAATTGCTATGGAAATGGCAGATGAGCGTCTGCCACAGCTGATCAAAATATCAGGCCAAATTTCCTTATCAAAAGAGCTGCTGTCTTTAGAAAGAGTGTGAAAGGGAAAAGGGTTGAGATGACCTGGAAAGTACTTTCCCCAGCTATTTAGATTGGCAGTTTTTTCGACAATCTCACAAGTTTGCCCCTCAGCTAATTGTGCTTTTATGGCATTTGCTAGTCCCATTGCTTGGCTTCGCATGCCTGGAGCTCCGCTTGTGATGGCCCAAATTAGCAATGGAGTGCTCTTTTCTCTATTTTCGAGGTTTGACGTTTCTGGGCTGAAGAAAAGGGGAATTGAGAGGAGTTGTCAAGCTTTGGAAAATAAATAACATACTGGTACTTTATCTAATAAAATTTTTCATTTGTTATAAAAAATTTCAAAAATTTGTAATTTATGGTACGCTTAACTGTTTATTTTGTTCAATAATTTAAATTTGGATCGAATAAAGGGGAAGAAATGAAACATAGTCTGGATGAAATTGATTGGAAAATACTGGCAGAATTACAAAAAAATGGCCGTATAACAAATGTAGAATTGGCCTCAAAAGTTGGTATATCAGCACCTCCTTGTTTGCGCCGTGTGCGCGCACTTGAAGAAGCTGGCATTATTGAGGGCTATTTTGCTCAACTCAATGAGAAAAAAATAGGACATGACCTAACAGCATTTGCCATGGTTAGCCTTACAGCACAATCAGAAACAGATCTCGTGAATTTTGAACAAATGACCACTCAGTGGGAGTTGGTTCGAGAATGTTATATGCTTTCTGGTGAAATAGATTTTATGCTGCGCTGTGTGGCACGGGATTTAACAGCATTCCAGGAATTTGTTGTTAAAGAACTGACGGCTGCACCTAATGTGGCGGGGGTGAAAACATCGCTTGTTATTCGCCGTTCTAAATGGTTGGCGGGTGGTGCGATTATGGAGCTAAGTTAGCTGAAGCCTTCAGTTTCGTTTTAATTTTGTAATGGGAAAGAGAGTTTTTCTTTAGGGGCTTCTTCTTCACCACTATTTTGTTCTGGGCTGTTTTCGGGAGTTTCCTTTTTAGCCGCCTCGGCTGACCCTCTGACTTTGAGGAATCTCATTACCCGTTCAGCAGAGGCTTTGTCTAAGCTTTCATAGCGCCGTATTGCTTCAACAATTTGCGTGCCGCTGGTTTCACCGATATTTTCTCGCAATTGTAGAAGACTGGCAAAAGTGGAGCGCTCAAAGCTGTTTGATTTACATAATACCGCAAGTGCCGGTAAATCTGCATGGAGAAGACAATGTTTAACCGTTCCCTGGTCCAAGCCTGTCATCAAATGTAAGCAATAAACCGTTTCATCGTTTCTTTGTAGTTTTACATAGTGGATTATTACGCGCTCATCTAATTGATTGCGCGAGTGTAAATAATCGATTTCTTGGAACGCGGCTTCTCTTTCCGCTTCAGTTGTTTCTATGTTTTGTGATTTCTTTTCGATGGTGTCATCGATTTCATCTTCAGAAATATCAATGCCATTTGCCGCTGTTTCGGCTTTGATTTTATCAGCAACGCGTTTTTTGATGGTCTCTAGTAAATCAGCAGGGGTATCGCTTCTTTCATGGAGAATTGAATTTAGAGCTGAATTATCAAGCGCTGTTTGGGTGAGTTTTTCAAAAGAGTTTCGTGAGAAGTTTGCCCCTTTATTAGAGCTCACGGACATTAGCACTTCATCATTGCCTCTTTCGACAATTGCATCCGTTACTTTGACATTGATATTTTCCCGATTACAGATGGCAAGCAAATGATCCTGACTTTGGGATTTTGCAACTTTGACCAGAAATTCATCTGAGAGAATTTTAGAGCGGGTTAGAACGGGGCGGGCAACGTCAATTTCATCGATGGCTAGTTTGTGAGTTAAACGGGTTGGGGCATTGGGCATATCCGCTAAGCGGTCTGCAAATTCGGCTCTAACAGAGGTTTCCAGTTCAAAGGTCAAACGATCCATGATTTGATCGAAGGCTGCTTTGTGGTCTGGCTCTTGTTCATCAGAGGTGATGACAAATAGATCGGTTATGCGATGTAATAAAGCGCGACGGCTCTCGCTTGATTTTGTTGCTGAAAGCTCTCGCAACTCATCAAGTATTTGCACACTATTTTCCATCAATTACCCCATAAGCATAACTAAGTAATAGCTATTATTAGGGTATTGATCTTTAAATTTTTCTAAATGAATTGGCTAAAATCAGCTGTTTGGCGCCCTTTTGAGGCAATAAACCGCAATAAAGGCCTGTTTTTGCGAAAATTTAAGGGATTTACTCCCATGAGACTTGGGAGGTAATATTGGGATAAAAGGGTGCTTAGAGCCTTAAGCCTTAAAGTGAATTTGCATAATTTCGTAGCTTTTTTGGCCTCCAGGGGTCTTCACTTCTGCCACATCGCCAATTGATTTCCCGATAAGCGCTCTTGCAATAGGAGATGTAATAGAGACTTTGCCTGATTTTACGTCTGCTTCATATTCTCCAACGATTTTGTATGTTACTTCATCTTCAGTGTCTTCATCGATGAGTTCAACCATGGCACCAAAGACAATGCGATCACCTGAAAGTTTTGAAACATCAATCACTTCAGCTCTTGAGATTTTATCTTCAAGGTCGGTGATACGAGCTTCGTTTAGGCCCTGGGCTTCTTTGGCAGCATGATATTCAGCATTTTCCGATAAATCGCCATGGGCACGTGCTTCAGCAATCGCCTGGATGATTCTAGGGCGCTCAACAGATTTTCTGTTTTGTAGCTCTTCCTCAAGCTCAGCGTGGCCTTCAACGGTCATTGGTACTTTATCGACTGACATAAAGATATCCTCCAGCTTCTGAAACGAACGTTCATACTCTAATAGTGGCGCTTTAGGTTGCCCACTAGAAACCGGCCCTAAAGCAATCGCGCTTTCTTAGTTGCGCTTTAGTTGCCTTTTTTATACTTCAGATGCCCACATGGCATCCGCATAAGCAACCGCGCTATTGCGAAATGCCCAATATGCCTTTTTTAAATTAATAAAGACATATTGGTAACTCAAGATTAGTTCGACTTATAGTCCTGAATGGGGGTTACATTCATATTATCCTCACTTATTGCCTCAATTGCGAGCGAAATCGCGCGAATTCCAGCTAATGTGGTATAATATGGGATGTGGTATAAAAGCGCAGTTTGGCGAATAGACTTACTATCAGCCAAGGCTTTTGACCCTTCTGTTGTGTTGAACACAAGGTCAATGTCGCCGTTTTTCATGGCATCGACAATGTGAGGGCGCCCTTCAAGCACTTTATTGATTTGGTTTGTTTCAATGCCGTTCTCATTGAGAAAACGGGCTGTGCCACTGGTGGCGACAATGCTAAAGCCAAGTTTTTGTAATTTACTAACAGGCTCTATCAAGCGCTCTTTATCCCGCTCTTTGACGGATACAAAGATTGTGCCACTGGTTGGAATTTTAATTCCGCCGCCTAATTGACTTTTGGCAAACGCCATTGGGAAGTCTTTGTCTAGCCCCATGACTTCACCGGTAGAGCGCATTTCTGGGCCTAATACACTATCGACGCCAGGGAAGCGGGTGAATGGGAAGACCGCTTCTTTAACGGCGATGTGATCTAGTTTTTTGCTCTCTAGCTTGAATTTATCTAATTTAGCTCCCGCCATAAGTTCTGACGCGATGGCTGCGATCGGACGACCGATAACTTTGGCGACAAAGGGGACTGTCCGACTAGCACGCGGGTTAACTTCAAGGATATAGATGTTGTCATCCTTGATGGCGAACTGCACATTCATGAGGCCAATAACGTTCAAGGCTTTGGCAAGCTTTGCTGTTAGGTCTTCTAGTTCGCTTAAAATCTTATCTGAAAGAGAATAGGGTGGAAGTGAGCAAGCACTGTCACCTGAGTGAACACCGGCTTCTTCGATATGTTCCATAATGGCAGCAACGAAGACATCTTCGCCATCAGATAAGGCATCAACATCGACTTCAATAGCATCTCTTAAATAACTATCTAGTAGCACTGGGCTGTCACCAGAGACGTGTACGGCTTCCCTGATATAGCGCTCTAGTTGCGTTTGATTATCGACGATTTCCATCGCGCGCCCGCCCAAAACATAAGAGGGGCGAATAACGATTGGAAAGCCGATTTCTTCAGCGATCTTGGTTGCTTCTTCTGGGCTTCTTGCGATGCCGTTTTCTGGCTGTCTGATGCCGACTTTTTCAATAAGCTCTTTAAAGCGGTCACGATCTTCAGCGAGGTCAATGGCATCTGGTGAGGTGCCAAGGATTGGCACGTTATTTTCAGCAAGGAAGTTTGCAAGCTTCAATGGTGTTTGGCCACCGAACTGAACGATGACGCCCTTTAGTGTGCCTTTTGATGTTTCGACATTGATGATTTCCATCACGTCTTCATCAGTGAGAGGCTCGAAATAGAGCCTGTCTGAAGTGTCGTAATCTGTTGAAACCGTCTCTGGGTTACAATTGACCATGATGGTTTGATAGCCAACTTTAGAAAGTGAGAACGCGGCATGACAGCAGCAATAGTCAAATTCAATACCTTGGCCAATTCTGTTCGGGCCGCCACCGAGGATGATGACTTTTTCAGCCTCTTCTGGGTGAGCTTCTGAGGATGCGCTTTCATCGCCTTCAATGAGCGGTGCTTCATAAGTTGAATACATATAAGCTGTTGGTGAAGCAAACTCAGCAGCACAGGTATCAATGCGTTTATAAACGGGGCGGATGCCAAGCGATGTTCTGTGGCTTGTGACCTCGGATGTTTTATGGCCAGCTAGTTCAGCCAGGCGAGTATCAGAGAAGCCCATAGATTTTAGCTTGCGCATGGATGATTTATCTTGCGGCAGGCCGTGAGTTTTAACGCGGGCTTCGTAATCGATGATTTCTTGAATTTGTTCTAGGAACCAGGGATCAATTTTACATGAGGCATGGATCATCTCATGTGAGACGCCGTGGCGCATAGCTTGAGCAACTTTTAAGAGCCGGTCTGGAGTTGGTTGGCCCAAAGCTTCGCGGATGACGTTTTTATCTTCGCCTTCGCCATATCCTTCAAAAGGAAGGTCGTTAAGGCCGGTTAGGCCTGTTTCTAATGAGCGCAATGCTTTTTGCAAACTTTCCTGGAAGTTGCGGCCAATGGCCATGGATTCGCCTACAGATTTCATAGCTGTTGTGAGTGTCGGCTCAGCACCAGGGAATTTTTCAAAAGCGAAGCGCGGGATTTTTGTAACCACATAATCAATGGTTGGCTCGAAGGACGCTGGTGTCGCGCCGCCAGTGATGTCGTTATCTAACTCATCCAAGGTGTAGCCTACAGCAAGTTTGGCTGCGACTTTGGCAATTGGGAAACCGGTTGCTTTGGAGGCGAGAGCTGATGAACGTGATACACGTGGGTTCATTTCAATCACCACGAGGCGTCCGTCTTTCGGGTTTACAGCGAACTGCACGTTTGAGCCGCCTGTTTCTACGCCGATTTCGCGCAAGACTGCCAAAGAGGCGTCACGCATGATTTGATATTCTTTGTCCGTCAAGGTGAGCGCTGGGGCGACCGTCATACTGTCACCGGTGTGAATGCCCATCGGGTCGATATTTTCAATCGAGCAGATAATGATGCAGTTGTCGTCTTTATCGCGGACAACTTCCATTTCATATTCTTTCCAACCAAGGACGGATTCTTCGATCAAAACTTCTGTGGTTGGCGACGCATCAAGGCCGCGTTCGATGATGTCGATAAATTCTTCTTTGTTATAAGCGATGCCGCCACCGGTGCCGCCCATGGTGAATGACGGGCGAATGATAGCAGGCAACCCGATGACTTCCATAGCTTCCATGGCTTCAGCCATTGTGTTGGCAACACGTGAGCGCGGGGTCTCTAAGCCGATTTTGTCCATAGCTTTTCTGAAGCGGTCTCTGTCTTCAGCTTTATCGATCACGTCAGCTTTGGCGCCGATCATTTCAACGTTGAGCGCGTCCAGCATACCGCGCTTTTTAAGTTCTAGGGCTGTGTTAAGAGCCGTCTGTCCGCCCATGGTAGGGAGGATGGCATCTGGACGCTCTTCAGCGATGATTTTGGCAACAACTTCTGGTGTGATTGGCTCAATGTAGGTTGCGTCTGCCAGCTCAGGGTCTGTCATGATTGTCGCTGGATTTGAGTTGACCAAAATGACACGGTAGCCTTCTTCTTTTAAGGCTTTCACGGCTTGTGTACCGGAGTAATCAAATTCACAGGCCTGACCGATAATAATAGGTCCGGCGCCGACGATGAGGATGGATTTGATATCTGTGCGTTTTGGCATTCTTTTAATCTCAGTGCTGGCTTAAGTTTAAGCGCACCTCAAAAGATTGGCTCTCTATTCAAGGGCCAATTATAGGTGCGAATTTTATTGTACGGGTAGCTGACTTTATAGCCCTCTGAGAAGGGCACACTAAAGAAGGATTAGGCATTGAGCAACACCTTAATCCTTTAGAGCTGTTGGAAAATAGATTTATTTTCGTGAATTCGCAATAATTTTCCCATTGCTGGGTTTCTAGAACTTGTTTTTATACTTAATCATTTCTTGTTTTTGATAATATTGAACAATCTAGAGCATTGGTCTCCACGTGTTTTTGTTGGTGTGACCCAGACGAAATCCGCTGCGATTTCTCCTGCCGGACTTTTTTGTACCGTATCACCAATGTCTTTTGCGTCTTTAGAGACTTCAGTGAATTGTACAGTCACTGATTTATCTTTGCCTTCTCTTAAATCGAGATACCAGGGAACTCCTCTGTCTGTTCTGGTGTGGCCGTTGCCGGCGATTAAGATGGCTTGGCGTCTTTTTTCTTCTTTGTTGTAAGACGCTTGGATGAGAACATCTGCCATCCAGGCATCTCGAAACCTTTGTACCTTTGTCATAGGTGGAATGATATTGTCAGGTAGGTGGTTACAGTGGGCCACTTTAATTTCTTCAGATAAGGCGTCTTGGAGAGGTTTTTCTAGCTCAATATCAAGTTTGAAAGTCTTTTTTGCTTTTTCAGGCAAAACGCTCATGTCACTTTTTATTAGGTGATCAATCATGAGGCGGGTTGTGTGGCCAGGGTAGACTTCTAGATTGTGTTTGAAAATCTGCTCACCAATGGGTAAGTAGATGCTCCAATCGGGCCAACCATTTTGTTTCCATCTGAGAGCTGTGCCAAGATGTTTTGCTTTTGAATTTGGTTGATTGCGATAGCCGTTAAATCTTTGCATTTGATCAACTTTGATCATCTCAA
>CAXIBI010000046.1:0-17728 GCA_964022305.1 uncultured Hyphomicrobiales bacterium
CCGTTTCCGTTTTTACTTGCGACTTTATTGTTTTTTGTAACACTGGAGGAGATGGTTTTAGCATTCACGCCATTTGTTTTTGACCAAAAGGTTGCTTTGCCTTTTTTCTTTCCTCGTTTAGAGAGGCGAGCCACTCTATTTGACCGGCTAAGACCTTTAGTCGATTTGAAAATATTCAATTTCACATGGCCTATAGCTCGGCTAATTCTCATCCGTTGGAAATGTGCTTTTTTGATTTTATTTTTTACAGGACGATTAGTTTTGATTGTTTGTTTCGCAACTTGTAATTTGTTTTTTAACTGGTGACGTTGCTTCTTTTTAAGCGGTGTGACTTTTTGCTTTTTAGGTTTACCTTGTTGGATTTTCTCTTTAGTGCCATTGCCTTTAAGTTCAAGTCCAAAAGCTTTGCCATTTACTTTGTGCTTTGTGTCGACCAGTGCTGTTTGTCCTGGTTTTACCAGAACGAATTGACCTGTTTTTAAATTGCTAACTTCTACCTTGCCACGTAGGACCTTAACTTTTGAGCCTTTTTCATCAACCGTTACTCTAAATTGAGTGCCCTTCACGACAGCTGCGAGATAAGGAGTTGAGACTTCAAAATGCTTGACGTTTTTCTTTTCTACATCAAGCAAGATTTCCCCTGCTTGCTGCAAGATTATTGTCTTACCATTTTCAGCTGGTTTTTCAGGTAGGCCAATTACTGAATTGGGGGAGATAAGAATTGTTTCTTTATTGCGTTTTAAAAGAACACGCCCTCGTTGTCCTGTTCTGATTTTGTCACCATTTTTTAGTTTTGTTTCTTGGGTAAGAGCGACTTTTGAAGGTTTATCTGTTTCTACCCAAACGTCACCGCTCATTTTTTGAACTTGCCATTCGCCAGCATTGGCTTGGTTGACGAGTGTCAAAGTGAAAATGATCATTAGCAATGGTAGAGTGACAATTTGATTGATCAGCTTTTGCATTTTTTGCCTCAATGACGCAGGGGTATGAATATTCTTGAGAGACAATACAAAAATCATTTTAAATTACATTTAGAAATGGTGATGCAATTTTAGCTATCAGTTTAGTGGTTCATTAACCATAAGGCTGCAAACTCAAACTTCAGTAATTAGTATGATGGTGGGGATTGTGTATTTACGGCCTACAAGTTTGAGTTCAGGGTATATTCTGACAAGTAAATTTAAGTGTATTACTTCATTTTTATTGTGGGGTGTGCTTGTTTTCGTTTGTGTTTTGCCATTTCCAAATGTCGCTTTTTCACAGCAGACGAGTGATTCAGAAGCTGCTGTGAAGCAGGCTCAGGAAAAATTTGAGAAAAAAAATAAGAAAAACTCAGATAATAAAGATTATTTACCCCCTCAATTTAATCAAAATCCGGCTCGGTCTGATGGTGACGGTTTGAGCCAGAGACGCTCCTTAGATGATGGAGACGAGGGTATTTTTATCTCTTCTATTCATCTTAAGGGGGCAACGGTTTTTAATAAATCTGATTTAGATCATTGTTTTTTACCTTACATTAAAACCAGAGTGAGTGAGATTGATTTAATCGAGCTTAGTGATTGCGTTACCAAACATTATACTCAATCGGGCTTTAGTTTGTCTCGTGCAGTTATTCCTCCGCAAGATGTTGCTGGTGGTTCTTTGATTGTAAAGGTCATTGAAGGTTATATTTCTAGCGTCAATATTGAAGGTGGGGATGCTTCTTCTTTTGGGGTGCGTAAATTTTCAGAACCGTTGCTTGAACAAAAGCCATTAACTCAATCACATTTAGAGAGACATTTATTACTCATTAATGATTTGCCAGGTGTTAGTGTTGAAGATACGACACTTGATGAAGTTGGTGAGATGAGTGGTGCATTTGAACTCACTTTAAAAATTAAAACTTGGCAGCTTTGGTCTGGTGGGGAGATTGATAATCGGGGGACTGAGGATATTGGCCCTTATCAATCTTATCAAAGTTTTGCTCTTAACTCATTGTTTGGTAGAGGTGAGACACTTCAATTTGCTTTTTCTTCTATTCCTGATTCAACGGATGAGTTGAATTTTGGTCTTATTTCACTTGATTTACCTTTAAATGTAAATGGTATGAGGATTTCCGCTTTTGTAAGTGGAAGTGTTTCCAAGCCTGATGATGAGCGTAAATTGATTAATACAGAATTCACCACTTTTGATGCGGGTGTTAATTTAGACTGGAATATCATTCGAAACCGGGCTGAGAACTTTTGGATCGGTGGTGGGTTTTGGGCGCGATTTAATGAGGAAGAAGATAATAGCGGTACATATGTTGAGGATAAACTCTATGGCTTGAGTTTTTATTTTCGTTATATGAAGAATGATCAATGGGGCGGAGAGAATTTCATCTATGTTAATTTGAGACAAGGTTTGGGGTTAGGTGATGCTTCTGAAGAGGGGGATAATAAATTATCTCGTTTTGATGGAGATGGTGAGTTTACAAAGCTCTATGTAGATGTTTCCCGTAACCAGGTCATAAATGATCATTGGTCACTTTATTTTTCTAGTGCACTGCAACTTTCAAGCACGGCTCTCTTGTCTTCGCAGGAGTTTTATTTTGGTGGCTCTCGGTTTGGGCGTGCTTATGAAAGTGGTGTCGTGAGCGGTGATGGCGGTTTTTCTGCGTCATTGGAGTTAAGGTACAGTCGTGAGGTCGATTGGGGGCTCTTAAATGGTTTTCAACTTTATGGCTTTGCGGATATTGGCACCATTTGGGATCGTGGAAATGATTTTATTGATGATGCTGTTTTAAGCTCTGCTGGTTTTGGCGCTCGGCTTTATTTGGACTATGGTATTGAAGCTGATTTTGTAGCAGCTTTCCCTCTGGATGATGATGATTTAAGCGATGCTAAGGATGCAGAATTTTTCTTTAAGCTTTCTCGGAGTTACAAATTAAGCGAGCTTCGATTTGACCAGCCTCTAGCTTTGCTCGAAGAAGCTTTTCGAAAATAACATCTTATTTCTTGCTATTCAGACTAACTTTACTCGGCTGGTGTGTGGACGGTGTTTTCTTGTTCCATAGCGGTTTGATTGCTTTTGGGGTCGTATTTGCTAATTTTGGCCGCGCAATATTTAAACTCTGGGATCTTGCCAACAGGATCGAGCTGAGGGTTTGTTAAGATATTGGCAGCGGCTTCAACATAGGCAAAGGGGATGAAGATGACATCTTTTTGCATGCCCTTATCGACACGGGCTGTGAGTTGAATTTTCCCACGCCTTGTTTCAATTTCGACCATATCTCCTGGTAATATATTTAAATTACTCAAGGTCTCTGGGTGTATGGATGCTGTTGGACTTGGCTCGATGGCGTCAAGCACTTTGGAACGTCTTGTCATGGCGCCTGTGTGCCAATGTTCGAGTTGACGTCCTGTGGTTAGGATAAATGGATAGGTATCATCAGGTTGTTCGTTAGGATCTGATGATTGGGTTGGCACTAAATTAGCGCGGCCTGTTTCGGTTGGGAAACGGTCGCCAAAGACAACGGCATGGCCTGGGTGATCTGGCCCATCAGAAGGGTAGGTCACAGCATTTTCATCCATTAACCTATCCCATGTGATATTATCAAGAGATGGCATAAGTGACGCCATTTCAGTATAGATTTCTTTCGGGTGAGAGTAAGACCAGTTCAGGCCTAGCCTTTTGGCGAGTGATTGAATGAGTTCCCAATCATTAAGGGCGTCTCCTGGTGCTTCTATGGCTTTGCGCCCCATTTGAACTTGTCTGTTTGTGTTGGTGACAGTGCCATCTTTTTCAGGCCAAGCTGTTGCGGGTAAGACGACATCGGCGTACATGGCCGTTTCAGTTAAGAATATGTCTTGGACAACTAAGTGATCAAGTTTGGCAAGTGCTGCTCTTGCATGCTCAACATCTGGATCTGACATAGCTGGATTTTCACCAAGGATGTACATAGAGCGGATATCTTGTTTGGTTATTGCGTCCATGATTTCAACAACAGTTAAGCCCGGTGTTGGATTAATAGGAAAGCCCCAGGCGGCTTCATATTTCGCTCTGACTTCTTCGTCATCGACGCGTTGATAATCTGGTAGTACCATCGGGATTAGGCCGGCATCTGAGGCGCCTTGAACATTGTTTTGTCCTCTAAGAGGGTGAAGGCCTGTGCCGGGTCTACCGATTTGTCCTGTGATCATGGCAAGTGAGATCAAGCACCTTACATTATCTGTGCCGTGCACATGTTGAGAGACGCCCATACCCCAGAAAATGATGGCTCGCTCTGCTTTTGCATAAGCCCTTGCAGCCTCTCTAATGGCGTCAGGCTCGATGCCGCAGAGTTTTGACATGACTTCAGGAGTGAAATTTTCGACATGTTTTGCAACGGCTTCATAATTATCTGTTCGGCCTTGGATGAATTGTTTGTCATAAAGCTCTTCAGTGATGATGACATTGAGCATAGCGTTTAACAGATGAACATCACTACCGGGGCGGAATTGGAGAAAATAATCAGCATGGTTTGTGAGCTGCTGGGCTCTTGGATCCATGATCATCATTTTGGCGCCGTTTTTAAGGGCTTGCTTAAAGTAGGTTGCGGCAACCGGGTGATTGGACGTTGGGTTTGAGCCAATGAGCACGATAAGATCTGAATTTAAAGCTTCATTGAAAGTTGCTGTAACAGCGCCAGAGCCGATGCCTTCCATTAAGGCTGCTACAGATGAAGCGTGGCAAAGCCGCGTGCAGTGATCAACATGATTGTGACCAAAGCGTTCGCGGATTAGTTTTTGAAAAAGATAAGCTTCTTCGTTTGAGCATTTGGCTGAGCCAAAGCCTGCTACTGCTTCATTGCCATGTGCGCTTGCAGTTTTTGCCATGCCTTCGGCAGCCAGCTCAAGGGCTTCTTCTAAGCTTGCTTTTCTAAAATGGGTGTATGGATTTGCTGGGTCTATATTTAAGCCTTTAGGTGCTCCATCTTTGCGGATTAGAGCTGTGGTTAGGCGCTCGGGTGAGTGTATGTAGTCAAACCCAAAGCGTCCTTTAACACAGAGGCGGTTTTCGTTGGCTGGGCCGTCTCGTCCTTCGACATGCTTGATTTTATTATCTTCAACTTTGTAACTCAGTTGGCAGCCAACACCGCAAAATGGGCAAACAGAGGCAACGTCTTTAGATGTTTGTTTGTTGCCAATTCCGGTTGAGAGATCAATTGCGGTTTTGGGCATGAGCGCCCCTGTTGGGCAGGCTTCCACGCATTCGCCGCACGCCACGCAGGTACTGTCATTCATCGGATCATTAAAATCAAAAAAAACTTCACTTTTCTTGCCGCGGTTACCGATGCCAATAACGTCGTTTACTTGCACATCGCGGCAAGCTCTTTGGCAAAGGTTACAATGGATACAAGCATCGAGTTGTACGGCCATGGCCGGGTGTGACATGTCTGGTAGAGTGTGACCTGTTTTGGGGAAGCGGCTTTGCGTTAAATTTTGTGAGTTCGCCATGTTCCAAAAATGAGAGCTTTCATCTGGTGACTTGCTTTGCTCGGGTTGATCTGCAAGTAAAAGTTCGATGACCATTGACCGAGCTTTTTGTGCTCGTTCAGTAGAAGTTTTCACTTTCATATTTTCCGTTGGTTGGCGAATGCAAGAGGCAGCGAGTATGCGCTCGCCTTCAATTTCGACCATGCAAGCTCGGCAGTTGCCATCTGGTTTATAGCCAGGTTTTGGTTTGTGGCAGAGATGAGGAATTGCAATACCTTCTCTTTTTGCCACTTCCCAGATGGTTTCATTTTCATTGGCTTCTACGCTTTTACCATTTAGCTCGAATTTGATTTTTTGGGGACTCATGAGATCTCCTCACGGAAAAAACGAATAATAGATTTAATTGGATTTGGTGCTGCTTGGCCAAGACCGCAAATTGAGGCATCGATCATTAAGTCAGATAGTTCGTTTAAGAGCTCAATATCCCACGTTGGGTTTTTCATGAGGGCGACGGCTTTTTCGCAGCCAACACGACAAGGCGTGCATTGACCGCAACTTTCTTCTTCGAAAAATTCAAGCAGGTTTATGGCGACTTCTCTTAAGTCGTCTTTATCAGATAAAATCACAATAGCATGGCTGCCTACAAAGCACCCTTGTTCTGCTAGCGAGCCGAAGTCTAAAGGCAGGTCGCCAAGGTTAGCGGGTAAGATACCGCCAGATGCACCGCCTGGTAGGTAAGCTTTGAAGTTGTGTCCCTTTTGCATGCCGCCAGCAATTTCAATGAGTTCATTGACTGTGATACCCGCGGGGGCTACGTGTACACCAGGATTATTGACCCAGCCAGAGATAGACCATGAGCGAGGACCTTTTGCGCCGTTAGTGCCTTGAGACGCAAACCACTTTGAGCCGCGGCTGAGTATTTCAGGTATCCAGAATAATGTTTCAACATTGTGGTTGAGAGTGGGGCGATTAAAGAGGCCGACTTCAGCGATATAAGGGGGGCGATGACGTGGTAGCCCTCTTTTGCCTTCGATGGATTCAATCATGGCGCTTTCTTCACCGCAGATATAAGCGCCAGCTCCTCTGCGTAATTCTATAAATCCAGGTTTAATGATGCCTCGGTTTTCCAGAGTTTTAATTTCAGCATTTAAAATATCTAAACAGGTGGGAAATTCATCACGCATATAGATATAAACCCGTTCGGCTTCTACAGCGTGAGCTGCAATGAGAGTGCCTTCTAGGAATTGATGAGGTTTGGTTTCTATGCAATGGCGATCTTTAAAAGTGCCGGGTTCTCCCTCGTCTCCGTTTACTGTCATGAGGCGAGGGCCTTCATAGCTTTTTACAAATTGCCATTTTTTCCCCGACGGAAAACCAGCGCCGCCAAGGCCGGCCAGTCCAGCTTCACTTAAAGTGTCGATGATTTCATCGGTATTTATTTGCTCTTCTCTAAATTTGGCTAATTGTTCGTACCCCTTAGAGGAGACATAGTCTTTGTATGATTGATAGTCTGGAATTTTAGGGGTGGTATCTTTAGCTTTTATGCATTCTTGCACTTTTATCGGTGTGGCTTCATCAATTGAATTTTTACCAACGTGACAAGCTGGTGCATGGGCACATCTCCCGATACAAGGAACTTTTAACAAGCGGATTTCTTTGGGGTCTGTGTTTTTGACTAGTTCATCGAATAAACTATCACTCCCTTTTAATGCACAAGTTATGGAGTTGCACACACGCACTGTAATTGGCGCTGGGTAAGTATCACCTTCTTTGACGATATCGAAATGGGCATAAAAAGAAGCCACTTCATAAACTTCGATTTGCGGGATGTTCATCAATTCGGCAAGAGCTTTTAAGTGGGCGGCAGATAAGCCTCCATAGGTGTCTTGGATTTGGTGAAGATACTCGATCAGATGGTCTCGTTGGGTGTTTGTGCCGATAAGTTCTTTGATTGTTTTAAATGCGTTCTTATCGGTTTGACGGCCCTTTAGAAACTTACTAGGTTTTTTTCTTTTTCTCGAGTTGATTGTTTTGGTGGTTTCCATACTGATCGTCAATTTCTTATATGTGGTCTAGCTAAAATTAAAAGTTATAAGTTTTGTTGTTTTTGCGATTTAAATCTTTATGCAGTAGGCCATAGGTTTTCATTGAAAATTGACATGCTCACCGTTTGGCATAGCTGTATTGCCAATCTTCTCACCATCTATATTGGTAACTTAATTAAGAGAAGAAATTTAGTTGTTCTGTTTAGTGTAAAGGCTTTTATTGATAGGAGCTAATTCAAGCACCTGATCAAGTGATGCAGTGATCCAATCGAGTGGATTTTGATGGGATTGATTGCTTCTTCAAGAATTCTTCTGTTGATTTTAGGAACTCTTTGGTAATCGGGAGTACGGGATCCCGATCTGCTATCACTAGGCCAACGCTTTGATATATCTCTGGTTCTTCCAGATGGACGTATGTTAGCTCATCTAACATGCCATATGAGGAGAGATAAAGAAGCGGTAAGATTGAAGCATACTTTCCTGTAGCAAGATGACCCATAATCACAGCGAATGAATTGGTTTCGACCTTGATTGTTGGGTCGACTGAAATGGTGTCAAATACGCCGTTAATGATACGTCGATTTTGCATTTCTTTAGTCAGTAAGCATAAGGGGAATTTTGCAGCTTCTGCCCAGGAAATATCAGTAATTGTATCGCCGACCATTTCTTTTGATGCGACGAACATGTAGCTCTCATTATATAGGTGTATGCCTTGTACTCCGGTGAGCGGTTCGCATTCAAGATATGTGATTGCAGCATGCAAGCTAAAATCATCTAGGCCGCGTTGGATGTCATCACTTGTTAGAGAGATGATGGTTGGTTGAACAAGGGGGTGCTTTTCGCAAAAGCGACTGATGAGAACAGAAACATAAGGCAGTGCAGTTGGAACAACGCCGATGGTAAAGTCACCAGAGAGAACGTTGCGTGCGGTATCGATGTCTTGTATCAGGCCATCACAATTTGCAATAACACGTCTTGCCCAAGTGAGAACGATTTTCCCTTCATGAGTGAAGCCGCCAAATCTGTGGCCGCGTTCGACAATTGGTACACCGAGTTCATCTTCTAATTTTCTGATGCGCGTCGAAAAGGCGGGTTGGGAAATATTACAAGCGTCAGCCGCTCGTGCAAAATGCTCATATTTTGATAGGGCGATGATTAGCCGTAAATCTTTTACATCCATATTACAATAGACCTCCCTCTATTGTTAGGTGTTTGATTTTTCTTGTTCTTCTTAATTTTATAATCTTGTTCTTATGATCTTATCATTTTTTTATTGATAATGAACGTAAATAATCACGTTCATTATCATTACTTCTTCTTATTATTAACTTTTTATAGCTTTTACGTGGTGTTCAATATGATCTTCCATGAAAGTTGCAATGAAAAAGTAACTATGATCATAGCCAGGCTGTAGCCTTAGGTTGATTGGGTGATTGTGAGTTTCTGCAGCTTTTGTCAATAACTCTGGTTTTAATTGTTCTGTTAAAAATGGATCTGCATCACCTTGGTCAATCAGTAAGGGGAGGCGTTCACTAGCTATGGAGATCATGTGACACGTATCATGCTTTAACCAGTTTTCTTGATTGTCTCCTAAATAGCCACTTAATGCTTTTTGGCCCCATGGACAGTTGATTGGAGATGAGATAGGTGCGAATGCAGATACGGATTTATACATACCGGGGTTGTTTAATGCGATTGTAAGGGCACCGTGTCCGCCCATTGAATGGCCAAATATGCCCGCTCGACTTGGATCGACGTTAAAGTTTTCATTGATCAGCGCTGGTAGCTCTTTGGTGATGTAATCATACATATGATAATGAGCTGCAAATGGAGTTTCTGTTGCGTTGACATAAAATCCGGCGCCGAGACCAAAATCGTAAGCTCCTTCTTTATCATCGGCTACTCCTTCACCGCGTGGACTGGTATCTGGAGCTACGATTGCGATGCCGTGTTTGCTGGCAAAGGCTTGAGCGCCAGCTTTTGTGACAAAATTTTCATCAGTGCACGTTAGGCCAGAGAGCCAATATAAAAGCGGGACTTTGTTTGTTTCTGCTTCTTTGGGTAAATAGATGCTGCATGTCATTGTGCAATTGCAACTGGACGAGACATGCTCAAACCTTTTTTGTTGACCTTCAAAAGATTTTACACTGGAGAGTTCTGTAATTGTCATAATGGATGATCCACTTCTTTAAATATGGAATTATCATCGAAACGGAGACGATGAAGTTTGTTAGTCGTTTGTTTTTTCAAGGTCTCATTGGGTAAGATTAAACAGGAGGGGTTCCCCCTCCTGCTTGATGTTTTAGTTAGTAACGTTTTGTTTTCACTCTTAATATTGGACAACGCCCCTGATGCTTTCACCATGGTGCATTAGGTCAAAGCCTTTGTTGATATCTTCAAGAGGCATTCTGTGAGTGATCATTGGATCAATCTCAATTTTGCCTTCCATGTACCAATCAACGATTTTAGGAACGTCAGTGCGGCCACGAGCGCCACCGAAGGCTGTGCCGCGCCAATTTCTGCCAGTTACAAGCTGGAAGGGGCGGGTTGAAATTTCTGCGCCAGCAGGTGCAACACCAATGATTATGCTTTCTCCCCATCCTTTGTGACAAGCCTCTAAGGCTGTGCGCATTACGTTGACATTACCTGTTGCGTCAAATGTGTAATCTGCACCGCCTCCATCTAGGCCACCTCTGTCTGTCATGTTGACAAGGTGGGCCACGAGGTCGCCCTCAACTTCGGTTGGGTTTACAAAATCAGTCATGCCAAATTTTTCGGCCATGTCTTTTTTGCTGTCGTTTATATCGACACCGATAATTCTATCAGCGCCTGCAAGGCGGCAGCCTTGAACCACATTGAGACCAATGCCTCCTAGACCGAAGACAATACAGCTTGAGCCGATTTCAACTTTAGCGGTGTAAATGGCGGCACCAATGCCAGTGGTTACACCGCAACCGATATAGCAGACCGTGTCAAAGGGGGCATCTTCACGGATTTTTGCTAATGAGATTTCTGGTAATACAGTATATTCTGAGAAAGTGGAGCAGCCCATGTAATGATAAATTGGATCACCGTTTATTGAGAAACGAGATGTGCCATCTGGCATCACGCCGCGGCCTTGTGTGGCACGAACCCTTTGGCAGAGGTTGGTTTTTGGATTGAGGCAATATTCGCAGGTGCGGCATTCAGCTGTATATAAAGGAATAACATGATCGCCTTTTTTAAGGCTTGTTACACCAGGGCCTGTATCAACGACTATGCCAGCCCCTTCATGACCGAGAATTGAAGGGAAAATTCCTTCAGGGTCTTCGCCAGATAGTGTGAAGGCATCAGTGTGACAGAGACCCGTTGCTTTAATTTGAACCAGGACCTCGCCTTCTTTTGGTCCTTCTATATTTACTGTGGTAATTTCTAGTGGTGCGCCAGCTTTTGTTGCGATTGCAGCTCTAACTTCCATTTTTTATCTTTCCCCTGAATGAAATTTTAAGAGAGTGTGGACCAGCAAGTTGGGATTGCGGTCTTTGTTTTGATTTATGAAATTTTAATCAAAGATTTGCGTTTCTTATTCTTCTCTTAGTTTACGTGGTATTCTTTCTCTAGCAAGACTAAAGTGTTTGGAATTTAGTTCGTTTGGGTAATAAGCTAATAGCTAAAGGTTATCAAACGAGCGCATGATTATAATGTATTCAAATAGAACTTTAGGGTATGATGGGTTTAATAATAATGATGTCTGAGCGCTACAAATTATAAAGTGTAAGTGTAGAGATTAGACAAAATCCTGGGAGATTTCTTTTTATGCAGTTTCTCTTCACTTCTTTATTGAAACATTTCACTTTCATTACAAAACAGTCTTTTTTTATTCTCTCTCTTTTTGCTGTTCTGCTGTGGGGGATGTTTGTACCTGCCTTTGCAGCCTCATCTCAAGATGGGAAAAATGAGAAGGGAGCTTATGAGTACAATGAGGCCGAAACTCTGATCTTTGGATTATCTCATATGGATAATGTGAAATTTGGTCAAACGCTTAAATATGATTTTGAGCGTAAGGGTGTTTTTGGTGATGATTTTAAAGATTCAATTGAGCTCAGTGTTTCTAAGGGTAAGGGAGAGAATAATAAATCTGTTGCTTTTAAATTTTTCTCAGGCTCGAAAAACAGACCCTATCCGGATTTTGGTTTTGTTTCGGCCAATCCACTCATAACACTTTATTTTAATAAAGACGCTTGGGACCTTTCCAGAAAAATTAAAGCGAAGGGCATTGCTAATTATCTTCGTAATCGCATCATTGATGGTATTGGTAACGTCAAGACAATTGAAAAAACGACCTGTACTTATCAGGGAAAAGAGTACCCGGCTGAAGTGTTGAGAGTTGAGCCTTATAAAAAAGATGAGAATAGACATCATTTGGTTCATTATGCCTTGATTTCTTATGAGCTCACTATTGCTAAAGATTTGCCCGGTGGTTTGTGCAAGATTAAATCAATTGTGCCACAGCATGTTGGTGGGGTCCCTGATCATTTTCGTGAAAAAATCAGAAAAGCGGGGATGACCCAACTTGCAAAAGAGGCTGACGTCGTGACATCATTAAAAGATGTGAAAAAGCCATTAATTGTTGAAACTCTCACTTTTAATAGCGTGAGGTAAATGGGGGTGTCCGGACTAAATAGGATGAGTGGTTCTTAAAATTATAAGAGCCTCGCTAATATATTTATGAGATGGTTTTGATGAGGAGATTTTTAGATTTATGAGACTTCTATTTAACGGGGCCTTGCGTGTCTTACTTGGCGGTTTTTTAATCGTTACCATTTCTATTGGAAGTTTTGTTCAGGCGGCGGAAAACAATCCTTTTCCAACAATTGCTATCGCTGATTATGTTTTTGGATGTATGGCTGCTAATGGACAAACAAGACAGTCACTTGAGAGATGCTCTTGTAGTATTGATGTTATCTCTTCTATCGTACCGTATGCTGATTATGAGAGAGCTGAAACGGTTTTGAGTTTGCGGCGTTTAACAGGTGAGAAGTCGGCTCTCTATAAAACGGCTGCGCAATATAAAGCGTCTGTTGACCAATTGCGACGTGCGCAAGCTGAAGCCGAAGTTCGTTGTTTCTAAAGGTTAAATTAGATTTTTTATTTTTGCTTTGTTTTTTTAGGGCTTTGCATTTCATTATGTGAGGCCTTTTTTATTTATCGCAGTTTTTCTCATATTATGAGAATGAAAATTAGTAAAATAGCCTCTTTTTTGAAATTTCATTTTGCTTAATTTGAGTTCCGTCTTAATTGGCTTGGTTAAGAATTATTTGATTATTTGTTGCCGTTATTTCCTCATTCAAATTTAAGAATTCTATGAGGGTTGCAGTCTCTGTTTAAGGGCGTAAGCTGGGTTTAGTAATTGGGAGGAAATGATTACTGGCGGTGCTCAAGTCACATCGATTTTTCAAAGATAAATTTATAATAAACACTTTGAAATTTTGATCTAATATCAATAGCGCACAGCTTGATTATCAATGGCTTTTAGCTAGAGAGATTGTGCATAGCCTGTTTTGTTTGCTCCCTATTTACGAAAATTCTGTGTTCGAAAAGTTGGACCTGAAATGATTTCAGGAAAAACACTAACTAAATAGGGAAGGGACGCATATGAGGAAATTATTGCTTTCAGCAATAGCAGTTGCCATGACCCTTTCGGCTGCACCATTAGCGCAGGCGAATGATAAACTAATGGCACTCTCAAATGACGCGAATAATTGGGCGATGCCGACAGGTGACTATGCCAATACGCGTTATTCTAAACTCAACGAAATCACTGCAGCAAATGTTGGGTCACTTAAAGTGGCTTGGACATTTTCTACTGGTGTTCTTCGTGGTCACGAAGGTAATCCATTGGTTATTGGCGATATGATGTATGTTCATACACCGTTTCCAAACAATGTTTATGCCTTAAATTTAAATGATGGAACTATTGCCTGGCGTTATGAGCCAAAGCAGGATCCAACTGTTATTCCTGTGATGTGCTGTGACACGGTGAACCGTGGTGTAGCGTATGGTGATGGTAAAATTATTCTTCACCAAGCTGATACAAACCTAGTGGCACTTGACGCTAAAACAGGTAAGCAAATTTGGAAAACTAAAAATGGTAATCCAAAAATTGGTGAAACAGGTACATCTGCACCAATGGTTGTGAAAGATAAGGTTTATGTTGGTATTTCTGGTGGTGAATTTGGTGTTCGCTGCCATGTGACTGCATATGACCTTAAAACTGGTGCACAATCTTGGCGTGGATATTCCATGGGACCAGATAGTGATATCTTGGTTGACCCTGTAAAAACAACTCACTTAGGTAAACCTGTTGGTAAAGACAGTGGTACGAATACCTGGAAAGGTGACCAATGGAAAATTGGTGGTGGTTGTACTTGGGGTTGGTTATCATATGATCCTGAAACAAATCTAATTTATTATGGATCAGGTAACCCATCTACATGGAACCCAAAACAACGTCCTGGTGACAATCGTTGGTCAATGACAATCTTTGCTCGTGATGCTGATACTGGTATGGCTAAATGGCTTTATCAAATGACACCACATGATGAGTGGGATTATGACGGCATCAACGAAATGATCCTTGCTAACCAAAAAATCAAAGGCAAAATGCGCAAGATTCTTGTACACTTTGACCGGAATGGTTTTGGCTACACAATGGATCGTGTAACTGGTGAACTTCTTGTGGCTGAAAAATATGACCCTGTTGTTAACTGGGCTACTCATGTTGACATGAAAACAGGTCGTCCTCAGGTTGTGTCAAAATACTCAACAGAGCAAAATGGTGAAGATGTGAACTCTAAAAACATCTGTCCTGCAGCTTTGGGTACAAAAGACCAACAACCTGCAGCTTTCTCACCTAAAACTGGATTGTTCTATGTTCCTACAAACCACGTTTGCATGGACTATGAGCCTTTCCGTGTAACATATACACCAGGTCAACCATATGTTGGTGCTACCTTGGCAATGTATCCACCTAAAGGCGATAGCCATATGGGTAACTTCATTGCATGGGACGCAACTAAAGGTAAGATCGTTTGGTCAAACAAAGAGCAATTCTCGGTTTGGTCAGGAGCGCTTGCTACTGCGGGCGGCGTTGTTTTCTATGGTACGCTTGAAGGTTATCTCAAAGCTGTTGATGCCAAGACAGGTAAAGAACTTTATAAGTTCCGCACACCTTCAGGCATCATTGGTAATGTGATGACTTATAAGCATGGCGGAAAACAGTATGTGGCAATCTTGTCAGGTGTTGGTGGTTGGGCCGGTATTGGCTTGGCAGCTGGTCTGACAGATCCAAATGCTGGTCTTGGTGCTGTGGGTGGTTATGCTGCTCTGCACAAATATACACGCCTTGGTGGTCAGCTAACGGTATTCTCCTTACCGTAGACCGCTGAGTTTTATACCATATAAAAACAGGTAAAGACCCAGCAGCTTATTTTAGATCGGTTGCTGGGTCTTATTTTACAAAAACAATCATAAATAAAATATATAAAAATCAACAACTTCATTGGGAGGATGAATTAGAAAATGATGAGTGCTAAGTTTACTCGGATGGGGCTGGTTACATTATTTTTGATTTCTTTAAACGGTGTTGTCCATGCTGAGCCTATGGAAAAGACCGTTTTGCAGGTTAGTTTGCAAACACCACAAATATTTACAGGCTCTGAAAAAACATATCAGCTTATTGCTGCCGATGCTAAGGCTTCGCCCGATGGTAAATATAAAGAAGATGGTAAGTATTTTGATAAGAATGACGAGCCTATTTATAATAAGAATGATAAAGGTGAATGGGATTGGCTAAGCTTTAATGGTAACAGGCGTTATCATGCAGAATGTCATGTTTGTCATGGTCCCCTTGGACTTGGAAGTAGTTTTGCTCCTGCTTTGGCTGAGAGTTTGAAGACTATGTCTTATGATGATTTTAGAGACACGGTTACGAATGGGCGTAGTGTGAAACAAACCGATGGTTCATCGAATGTTATGCCTAGTTTTGGTACTAACAAAAATGTTATGTGTTTCTTAGATGATTTTTATGTTTACTTAAAAGCACGTGCTGATGGAGCTATGGGACCCGTTTTCCATAGAAACCTGAAAAAAGAAGCTAAACCTAAAGAGATTCGTGAAGAAGAAGCAGCCTGTTTTGAGGAGTAAATATATGAGACAAGTTGGTCTTGCCTTAACTTTTATGTTTTGTTTTGTAGTATCAGCTTATGCTCAGACTTCTGATTTGGTGGATCGCACGAGCCTTCGGGTTTGTGCTGATCCTGCTAATCTTCCGTTTTCGAATAAAGAAGAAAAAGGTTTTGAAAATAAGATTGCTGAATTAATCGCTGGTGAGCTTGGGGTAAAGGTTCGATATACTTGGTTTCCGCAATCTATTGGGTTTATTCGCCAAACACTCGATAAAAAGAAATGCGATATTATCATTGGCTATGTCTCAGCTCATGAGCTGGTTTTGAACAGCAATCCCTATTACAAAACAAGTTATGTTCTTATTCATCGCAAAGGTGAATTAAAAGGGTTTAAAAATCTCAATGATCCCCGTTTAAAAGATAAAAAAATTGGTGTGATTGCAGGGACCCCGCCTGTAACTATTTTGGCGTTAAATGATATGCTTGATAATATTAAATCTTATCATCGTATGGTCGACCGGCGTTATTTTTCACCTGCAGAACAGATGATTGATGAAATTGCTAAAGGTGAATTGGATGTTGGATTGTTATGGGGACCGATTGGGGGATATTTTGCTAAAAAAGCTTCTAAGCCTTTAACTATCGCTCCGTTGGTTAATGAGACCAAGGGTGGGCGTATGGCCTATCGAATTACTTTTGCCGTGAGACGTGGTGAAAAAGTTTGGAAGCGGCAACTCAACCGTATTATACGCCGCAAGCAAGATGAAATTAATAAGATCTTATTGGATTATGGTATTCCTCTGATTGATGAAAGCGGTGCTTTGATTAAGGTGAGTGCTGAGGTTGAATAAAGCTTGGGGTTGAGGCTTAATCGCACTTCATAGACGGACAGTAAAATTCTCTAATTGTCCGATTAATGTTTTGCTATTTTTCAACTTAAAGGATTGGTTGCTTATGTCTGCTTTTTGGATGCGATCCAGGCGGAAGCAGCGGACGTCATCTCGCAAATGGTCCCAAGCTAAAATGTACCATAAGGGCCAGCATAACATTATGTAATGGGGCTCGATTGTTCTTGCTGTTGGATTGTTTTTTACATCAACATAGCTAATAGTGAGATGTTTCATTTCAAAAAAAGCTTCATAAACTGAATTTGCTGATATTTTGCTTTTCGCTGATGGTAACGAATAATTCGGTTCACTTTCATATTGCGCTATTAAAATTCTTTTACGAACGGCTTGCACTTGATTTCGCTGTTCTTCAGGGAATGAGGATGCAATCTTATGGCGGATGGATTTTAAGTTGCTCAAGAAAATGGGTGAATTTAATTGTTCCATGACCGCTAAGCTGAGCAATAAGTCTATGATTTCTCGATAATTAAAGTGCAGGCGACCAAGGCCCCAATGTTTGTGCAAGCTTACACCACCGCCTCGCCCAGGGCAGGTCTCTATTGGGTATCCCTTCTCGCTTAAGATCTCTAGGTCACGCATCACTGTTCGAGAGCTGACGCCTAGTTTTTCTGCTAAGTCAGAGATGAGGTTGTGATCATTAGATTTTAAAAGACCTATTAGCTCATCTAGTCTTTGTAATCTTGTTGATGTTTTTTTCTGTTTCATAAAACAAACATGACATAAAATGTCATGTTTTGAAATATGCTGTTTTTATTCAAATAAAAAAGGAAGAAATAGCATGATTGGTTACATAACAGTTGGCACAAATAATTTCGAAAAAGCTGCCAAGTTTTATGATGAGCTTTTTAAAGTTGTTGGTGCGGGGCGTTTTTTAGAAGCTGATAGTTATATTGCTTGGGGCAGGAATGATGGTTCAGCGGGTTTTTCTATAACTAAACCTTATGATGGCAGGGAAGCAACGGTTGGCAATGGGGTGATGATTGCGCTTGCCGCTTCATCTACTGATGAAGTTGATAAACTCTATGCCAAAGCGATGGAGCTTGGTGCAACTGATGAAGGGCCAGCTGGCTATAGAGATGAAATGCCTGGCTATTATGGTGGGTATTTCAGAGATCTAGATGGTAATAAGATTAACGCGCATTATATCTCTATGGAAGACTTTAATGCTGCCACTG
>CAXIBI010000047.1:0-17722 GCA_964022305.1 uncultured Hyphomicrobiales bacterium
AGGAAGCTCTGGTGATTCAAGGCCGGTGACATCTTCCATCGTACTACAAGCACTTAAGAATGAGAGCCCTAAAGCTGCAATGCTCAACTTTAATGCTGTTTTCTTTACAAATAAGTTTTTCATATTTGTGTCTTCTTTTGTCTCAAATGCCATTTATGAGAAAATCCCTGTAATTCCCCCCAATTTTCATCTTGGTAAAATGAACTGAGAGATGTTTTTCTATTTCTTTCACTCACGCAACTGAAAAACATTCCATTTAAGTTTTGCCCAAAATTGGGCAAAACAGTTAAATTAAAAGTCTAGCATAGCTTTTTCTGCCCTTGAGCCGCCTGACTTTGTTTTTGACTAACAATCCCCATATTAGATTTCAGTTGGCTTTCTTCGCTTCAGATGCCCACTCTTTTAATGTCCCTTTAGGTTGCCCACAAGCAACCGGGACAGCATCCGCAAAACAACCGGCTCTTTTTGTAAGCCTTCAGATGCCCACAAAGCATCCGGCTCTTTTTGTAAGCCTTCAGTTGCCCACCAACAACCAGCTTATTTCTATTCATTCGTGCCTTTGGGGGCAAAACACTTCTTTTTGAAGTGTAATATGAATAATACTGGTTATTTTTGCGCCTGAGTTGTGGCAATCACATCCAACATAATTTGAGCACGGCGTTTTAAAGCGTTTGGCGTGCTTTTGTTAGCTATAATGTCAGTAAAATGGGTTTTTGCTTCGTTGTACTTACCTTCTTTATAAGCAGCGAGGGCGACAACTTCATTTGCTGTACCTTGCCAGATCGCTCCAGCTTTGGTGAATTCCCCCAGCGCTTTTAATGTTTCATCATACGTTGCGCCATCCAGCTGTAATATCGCCAGATTTAATTTAGCATAATCACGCAAGATTTTGTCAGCACTTGGATTAAGCGTCACTTTTTTATAAAGAATTTCAGCTTCACCGGTTTGGCCCTTAGCTGCTAAATTCGCAGCCAAGTGCAAGCGAGACATTATCTCATAACCTTCTGGGCTGTTTTCAATAAGAGCTTTAAATTTGGTGTCAGCTTTTTCAGTATCTTTTTTAGCCACATCACGCAAAGCTTGAATAAACTGATCACCCGCTGCTTGGCGTTTGAGAGTTTGCTGATTTTGCCACCATATAGAGCCAGCGATAAGAAGTATGAAGGCTACAATTGCTCCTACAATTATGGTCCCGTATTTGTCCCATAATTTGGCTAGGCGCTCACGTCTTAGCTCTTCATCAATTTCTCTGAAAACATTATCATCAACCATAAAACTCTAGCTCTTTCTTAGTTCACCTTAACAAGCTTACATTGACCGCTTGATACATTGAAACTTTGGTCAATTGATACCTTGCTCCTGCATTTTTCGCAAATTTATTAAGCAAAATATCTGTAAAAGGCTAAATAAACGGAATTGTGGTTAAAATACAAGCTCTTTGAGGGGGGAACTTAGGTCGTAAACTCATATATTAACTTCTTTTGGCGTCTCACAAGCTGTTCGTGGCTAGGAAAACAACGCAATACGGGATTATTTTCCCATATAAGACTTTTTTCTGGCGCTTCAGTTGCCCACTAGCAACCGCGCTTGACAACGCCAAACGCTGTTTGTGAGAGCGTCCGAAGGATAAGGCCAATTTGGTCGTATCTAGCGTCGCAAAATCTTGAAAATAAACCATATTTCCTGCGATTTTGCTCCTAATATACAACCAAATTGGCTCTTACCAAAAGCAGTTAATATATGAGTTTACGACCTAAGCTTTTGGGCAGGTAAAAAGGCCTATACCTGCCCTGATTTATTAAGCTTTGAAGTTAAATTTATGAGCTAGCGGGGCGTTTTCTGGGCTTTGCCGCTTTTGTTTTGCCCTCTTCAGAGAGCATTTGATAGGTCTCAGCCTCTGATGGGAAGGCTCGGCTTCTCACTTCTTCAGCATAGAGCTCTACTGCGCCTTCGATGGCAGCTCCAATTTGGCCAAATTCTTTCACAAATTTTGGCACCCAAGGGCTTAATCCCAACATATCTTCAAGGACAAGTATTTGACCGTCACACTCTTTAGATGCACCTATGCCAATGGTTGGCACTTTTACCAATTTGGTTAATTTAGCTGCAAGTGGCTCAGCCACACCTTCGATGACCATGGCAAAAACACCGGCTTTTTCTAAATCTTCGGCGTCTTTTATAATAGCAGCCCATTCTTCTTTAACACGGCCTTGTGTTTTAAAACCGCCCATTGTGTTCACAGATTGGGGCGTTAAACCAATGTGCCCCATAACTGGAATACCGCGCTCAGTTAGATATTGGATGGTTTCGGCCATATAAGAGCCACCTTCCAACTTAACCGCGCCACAGCCGGTTTCTTTCATAATACGGGCTGCATTACGAAAGGCCATTTCTTTGCTTTCTTCGTAAGATCCAAAGGGCATATCAACAACAACCAATGCACGGCTGGAGCCACGTACTACAGCTGCTCCGTGCATAATCATCAGATCTAACGGCACAGGTACGGTTGACTCAAAGCCATGCATAACCATGCCAAGACTGTCACCTACCAGCATGAAATCAACATATGGGTCAATTATTCTGGCTGTGTGAGCGTGATAGGCTGTGAGCGACACAATTGGGCTTGCTCCTTTTAAGGAGCGGATATATGGCGCTGTGAGCCTTTGAACTTTTGTTTGTTTGTTTGATTTTGGAGTTGTTGGCTTTTGAACTGACATTGACCCTCCTTGGTTTATCAATTTTTAAGGGAGGCCTTTAACTATATTGCCCCCATTTACCTGCCCAAACTAAGTTTAGGACAAGCCTTATAGCTGTTTCTTGAGTGCAGTCAATAGCAACCCAGATAGTACCCATATGGGCATTACCTTGCAAAAATGCAAGTGTTGCATGATCTTAGGCTTATAAACGCACCTAAAGAGTGAGCTTATTGCAAACCAATCTTAGAGTAACGGTTGGCCGAATAAAAGGCCGTGTAGATAAAATGCGAACGCCGCATAGAGCCCCACACCAATAACGACAGCTAAAATATCATGTGTTATTTTAGGTGTGAAATTTCTCGTTCTTACAAGGCCAAATTGCTCTCTCTTTTTTAGAGAAATACGATCAAAGACACCCCAAGCCAAGAAGCTGCCAAATAATAAAACTGAAGCTAGATCACCATTAACAAGTAAATGCGCAAACGCCCAGACTTTGACGGCTGTGATTTGTGGATGACGGAGCCAATAGCGTATATGACCACTTAGTCTGGCAGCAGGGAACATCAAAAATGAAATGAGCACCAACAACATTGCCAGATGCCGCAGCTCAAATGGAGGTTCATATAACACCATCGCCGTAGGTCTTGCCATAGCATAGCCGATGATAATCAGCACCAGACCAACAATTGCGAAACTGCTGAATACAAGCTTATATTTATTCTCACCTAGTTGGCGAACGAGTTTATGTCGTTTGCGCGGAAGTGCGGTGGTTAAGTGAATTCCTAGAAACAGCGCTAAGCCTAAGATTAAGACCCACATTGTGTCAGCCCCTTATTTATTGTTTTTCTACTCAGTAGCACAAATTTTGTGCAATGACGATATGTTGACACTTCAAATTAAACCACATTCACATATATCTTTGCATATTTATCACAGGGTGATATTTGCTATTTTATTCAACAGGATACGTTATTGTTAAATTCAATAGTAAAAATAGTTTCTTAGAATTCATTTATACGTACACAACATGTAAGATCCGTTCTTATTTGGCCTGGTTTTCTCATAACCTTCTTACCATACACGACAATGTTACTCGTTTTAGGGACAAGTTAATGTGATTTGTAAGTGATGAAGAAAATTAGATAGATCTCTTCGTATAACTTTTTCAATTTCTTAAATTTAACTCAGAGAATTTATCAAATATGTCAAACAAACCTCACCTTATAAAAATGAGTATAGTCCTTCTATTTTTAACAGGGGCTTTGGGCTCATTGGCTGGATGCAATAGCTCGCCCTCATATAATGATGGTTACAGCGTACCTATTGAAAAAGAGCGGCGCGGAAGTCATTAAGACCGTCCGCAACCGCCAAGGTGAGGGTTAGCTCTTCAGTTATTGTAAACTCTCATTTTCAATTCTGTTCCTCAGTTAAAAGAGTGGCATCAGATCTTACAAACACTAGTATGTGGCCATTGTTTTTTACCGGTACCCAAAACTCTTTTGACTGAGGGAAATATAAAAAGTCAGCAAGCCCCTGCTCATCTTTTAAATTGAAAATCTCTTGTACGTTGATGTTTTCTAATAACTCACCATCTCTAGCTGATAGCCGCAGTAAGTTAGGCGCGCCAACAGTGGCCGCATAAACGGAGCCCTCTTCATCAAGGGCAAGACTTGCAATTTTTTTAAGGGATTTTTCTTTGGTGAATGGTTCAATCACTTTGGTGCTCTGATCAATTTTGTAAATTTTGCCACTCTCTTGGTTTGAGTTTGCCCCATTCAAACCGATTGAAGAAATATAGAGTTTTCCTTTATCTGCAATGACACTGTTTGGGCCTTCCAGGCTTTTATCCTGCAACCAAACTTTTAGCTCTTCATCTTTAGCAAGCAAAAGTATTGTATTTGATAAGGGGGCGGTTACAAAAACGTCCCCTTTATTTGTGGCGCTCACATCATAGAGATAAAAAGCGCTTGGTCTTTCATATCGCTTTGAGACTTTAGCCGTTTCTACATCTATTTTTAAAAGTGATTTACCATCGGCGACATATAGATATTGATCGACCATTGCCATACCGCGAGGTTGGTCGAGCCCACTTATCCATTCAGAGTTAATGATACTGCCATCTCTGGAAAGCAGTGCGATTGAGCCTTTCGAGTTTTCGGCTTGTTCTCCCAAACGAGAGACATAAAACCGAAGCCTCTTCTTATCGTAGAGGATGGATTGTGGATGGGGGAGATTATCGATCTGTCTCAGCAATGTTAATGGTGGCTTGTTGTTTGAGCTTTTTTGCTCAGCACTTTTGCCTCTTGGTTCATCAGCCCACTTCTTTTTACTCAAAGCTGCTTGTTGGTGTGACTTTGATTTCTTCTTTTTTTGAGATCTTGTCGATTTTTTTATTGCTTGCTTTTCAGAGCGTTGCTCAATAATAGGCCTTTGCTGATACGCACTATTTGCTGGTGGCAGACAACAAGCCGCTAAATGAACGACCATACTCACACATACTATACTCAAACTAACGCGAACCATTTACTCCCCCAAAGACGATACACTGTCTTTTAAATATCCCGACTGCTTCAGAGCGAAACATGGAAATGAGGCTAAATTTTTCGACGTAAAATCAACTTATATTAATTAATTTTACGGTCATAAGAATTTGCGTGATGTTATTGAAATTAAACAGCAATTAATTAAGGGCATAAAAAAAGTGAGGCCAAAATATGGCCTCACTTTATCATTTAATTTGATCGATTTTAGCTCAGAATTTATTCAGAGCCACGTGCTTCTTTCATGGAAAATACCAAAACAGTCCCATTAATCATCATAGGCGCCCAAATTTGCTTTGTATCTTCCATATATTCAATATCAGCCAGACCTTTGGTTGATTTAACACCCAAAATCTTGGCCATATCATATTCGGCCAAAGTCTTTCCTGTTATCGTCGTGAGGAAGATGTTTCCTGAGACCCAATCTGAAATATAAAAATTGCCTTTGCCATCTGGCTCAATGCCATCCAGGTTTCCTGCTGGGCCTTTATCATAAACGGTTATAGATTTGTCCGATAATTTTACACGAACTAAATTGCCATTTGGTTTTGCTTCTAGCATGGATTTTACAGTTGTGCCGACAGTTGTGCCCCAGCTGGCAACATATATATAATCTCCCAAGACAACCGCGCCATTTGGACTAAGCAGTCTTTCATCTTTTAACCAAAGACCATAGGTTCCATCTGGTGCTAATCTAAAGAGACTATCCGTTAGGCTATCAGTGACGTAAACGGATCCATCAGGTCCAAGCGCCGGATCATTTAAGAAAATCCCACCTTCAGCTGAATATTTATTGGTAATCTTCGCAGTCGGAATATCAATCTCGACGAATTCTGTAAGGTCAGCGACATAAAGCTTATCTCCGCTTATGACCATACCTTTTGGTTGATTGAGCCCTTCAACCCAATTTAAATCTTTTATCGCGCCTTTTTCATCTAAAATAGCAACACCGCCACCGCCGGTTTGGACTTTAAAATTTAGCAGGCTAACAAAATATTGATTTCTCTCTTTATCAAACAGAACTGCTTCTGGGTTTTTGCCTGTTGTCACTGAGAGTGCCAATTTGGGCGTACCTGCGCTTTGTTTGTTATTCGCTATCTTATTATATAGCTCATTATAAAAATATGCCCCTGCCACAACAGCGAGGAGAATGACACCGATTAAAAGACGCTTCATGGTCTATCCTTTCACAGCTCTAATACCTTAAAAAATTCTGGCCATTATAGAGCAAGATCTATCTTAAAAAACACTACTTTTGATATTGCACGTTATTCTTGTCAATTCACTTATGGATTGGGCTTAGATTTGATGAGCCAATTGAGCTTGCCCCCTATTTAAATTAAACAAAGCTCTGTTAATTCAGCCCTCATTTGTGGTGAGATATCTTTTGTGATGCTTGCGCCTTGCTTGATATCTAATGGGGTATCTTCGACAGGGAGGTATCGCCAGCCTTGAAACGCTTTTTTAGGAAGTGGCTGGACATGCACAAGCGGGCCTTCAAGAACAATGCCGCATTTACTTGTGCCGCCTTCGGCTTTGATTTCTCTAAACTCGGCTATTTTTTGTCTTGCCTGGATTCGTTTTTGAAATACCCAATAAAGTGAGCCGGGTACTTTGCTGTCACTTAAAAGGATCTCATCAGCCCGTTTTGGGAAAAAACGAGTGACGTGAATGAGCTCTTTTGGTTGCTTATCTTTGCTGGCACCGCTGCCAAAACGCAAATAATTTTGACGTTCTTCTAACTCTTCGAGAGATGAGATACCTGCGGCCATTTTTATGAGATGGAGAGCCATAAAATGAGCCCAACCTTTCACTCTTTAAATCCATAATTAATTTATAGTTTTATCAGAATATCGAGCCTCATACCTTTTTGGCAAGGGGCGACCTTATTGTTCATAAATACCTTTCCACAAGAACATCCATTACCCTTCACTTATGATCTTTCAACAGGCTCATCCATCCCCTCAACTTATTGTGATTGAGAGTTCATTTTCCTGACCCAATTTATGAGCATATGCTTCTTACTAATCGTTGATGGTGGTCTCACCTGAAGCGATTGTTGTTAATATTAGTTTTTAAATACGGAGCAAAATTATGAAACTTGCGAAAACTTCAGGTGCTGCACTTGCAGCTGCAGCTGCTGCACTAATGGTGGGTGGAACTGTATCAACTTCAGTTTCAGCACATGAAGGTGACGTTGCTTGTTATGGTGTGACGGCTTGTAAAGGCCATAGCGCTTGTAAAACTGCGGGCAATGCTTGCAAAGGCCAAAACTCATGTAAAGGCCAAGGCTTTGTTAAAATGTCAAAACAGCAATGTGCTGATATTGGCGGTTCATTAGAGCCAAAGAAAAAGTAATATTTACGCTTCCTCACCCTTTGGGTGGGGAAGCATTTTCATTCTTTTAAAATTATAAAATTTATACATCATTGATGAGCGCTGATATGAGTGATTTGAAAACATCTCGCCCCCCCTTTATTGGTTTTGGCCTTGGGCTACGTTCTGAACATTATAGTGAGATTTTAGAGGGTGATCCGCCAATTGATTGGTTTGAAGTGGTCTCTGAAAACTTCATGGTGCCTGGTGGGCGACCTCTGCAGATATTAAATCAAATTAAAGAGCGCTATCCGGTTGTGATGCATGGGGTTTCAATGTCTATTGCCTCTACTCAGCCGCTTGATATGGACTATCTGACCAACCTCAAACGCTTAGCCAAACATGTTCAGCCGAAGTGGATTTCTGATCATCTTTGCTGGACTGGTGTGCACGGTGTCAATTTACATGACCTCCTCCCCTTCCCTTACACTAATGAAGCGCTTGATCATATTGTGGAACGTGTCAACAAAGTTCAGGACTTTCTAGACCACCCACTCGCGCTTGAAAATGTTTCAAGCTATGTGAGCTTTAAACAATCTGAGCTCAGCGAGTGGGAATTTATTAGTGAGTTGACCAAGCGCACAGGCTGCTGGCTTTTGCTTGATGTGAACAATGTCTTTGTCTCCTCTTTCAATCATGAATTTGATGCGCTTGAGTTTATCAATGGCATTCCTGAAGATCGTGTTGTTCAGTTTCACATGGCCGGTCACAGCGATCACGAAACCTACATTGTGGACACCCATGATGCGCCAGTTCGAGATGAAGTTTGGGAGCTTTATAAGGCTTGTCAAAAACGGTTTGGCCCTGTCTCTACGATTATTGAGCGTGATGATAATATTCCGCCCCTCAGTGAGCTATTGCCTGAGATTGAAAAAATAAGAACGATCGCTGCTGAGATCCATCCGAGCTTAGCCACCGAGGCTGCTTAAACAAATTATCATATGATCCCTAAATAGTCCCATAGATGAGCACACTTAAAGATATACAAGAAAAATTTCAGCAATCGATTTTGAACCAAGACGAAACTGTTTTGGAAGAGATCGTTGATACATCTAAAGAAGAGCGGGACGTTCTTTTGGGTGTGTATCAACATGCCTATGGGGCGCGGCTCATTGAGTTTTTAGAAAATGATTACCCTCATACCTACAATTATTTAGGAGATGAGATTTTTCAAACCTTGTCTAAAGATTATTATGAGGCGCATCCATCTGATGATCCGAATGCCAGATGGTTTGGTCGCCATTTCCCTGAATTTTTGTCTCGGCATGATGAGCTCCACTCGAACCCTGAGGTCGGTGAACTTGCCCATTTAGAATATGCGCTTGGCCTTGCTTTTGACGCCCCTGATCTGCCTTCTCTTACGCTAAACGCCTTCAGACAATACCGCCCTGAAGATTGGCCCTCAATGACGTTTAAGGCCCATCCTTCAACGAGTCGTCTTTCTCTTCAAACCAATGCCTTTGAGATTTGGACATCTCTACACAAAGGACAAGATGTGGTAACGAGCAAATCAAACGCCATGATCACCGAGCTGATTTGTTGGCGCGGCGAGAACATGGCTCGTTTTCGGCCTATGAGTTATGATGAAGCTATGATCTGGGATGAGGCGCAAAAGGGGGCTAATTTTAGCCAGCTTTGTGAAATGCTCGGGACCTACTGGCCTTCTGAAGAAGCCCCCTTAAAGGCAGCTGGTTACCTACAAGCTTGGGTTAATTCTGAGTTTTTGGTGGCTTAACCTTAGGCTTTAAGGCTTATTTGTGTAGCTTTTGTTTACCATCTTTTGAACTCCATCTATTTTCAGTCTTATTTTTCCTTTAGAACAAACGAGTTACAAGTTTTTTCTAAATCATAATATAAGAAGGGAACGTCAAATGGCTGTTTTAAAAGTTATTGAGACCATGGCGAGTTCAACCAAATCTTGGGAAGATGCTGCAATGACTGCGGTGAAACGCACTTCTAAGACTGTTGATAATATCAAATCTGTTTGGGTGCAGGATCAAAGCATTGTCCTTACCAAATCAGGCAAAGCGAAAGAATATCGTGTGACTTGCAAAATTTCTTTTGAAGTTACTGACTAAGTCTTTTCAGGGAAATCAGAGAAATTTGCTGTCTCTCCCCCAATTTTATCAGGCCTTACCTCTCGCACATAGCTGAGGTTAAGGCCTTTTATATTTCTAGGCGACTTGCCCCATACACTTTATTTTTCACCGACCGGTGCAAGCGCTTCAGGCACATCATAAATCACCAAATCAAACCCATCTGTATTTATTTTAGCCTCTCCATCAACTTTACGCACATTCGAATTGTCTGACGGAACAAACTCAGCGATCATAGGAAAGCCTTTTTTTAATTTGTTGGATGCTTCATTAAGCGAGCTGTTTAATTTAGTTGAATAATTCAACTCATAGGCACGTGGCCTAGTTCCCGCCACCCCTAATTTTAGGTCGTGTCCCCATAAATAAATCTTGTTTGGAGCGTCAATATAAATGGCGACGATTTGTAATTTTTCTGGGCGGTGATTTGCCGTTGGCCAGCCGTAAAATTCAGTGATTGAAAAATAAGTTACATAGTAAAAAAGAGAAGCAGAAATGATCATGACAACTTTGTACGTCCAGTGCCATGGGGTGTAGAGCAACATACATAATAATATGCTCAGCAAAACAAAATATGAGATGATTAAACCAAAACTATCTAGCATGTTACCTCTAGCTTTCTAACGTTTCATTTATTTTCTAAACACAACCAATTGTTTTTGGATTTTGTCTTTTTCTACGATCTCACCTGCTGGACCGATGGTGAAATTCACAATCGTTTTTTCAGCTCCCTTTTCGGCTAAAGTCACTGTTTCATTCACTATAGATTGATAGCTTGGACGCAGCTTAAAAATACGCACATCGACATCGACCGGTTCGTTTGAGACTGATTTGTAATAGTGGATATTGACCGTATAACGCCCAGGATAAACGCCTCTGATAGTCACGACTTCTTGGTTCAAAGGGTTTTCAACTAACTCATTATTCACCGTGATTTGGTCATCCTCCATGCCGCGATCATCTCGGTCTAAATGTAAGAGCCCTATTTCTCTTTGTTTGAACCAAAGCTTTTTACCCAAGGGGTCTGACACCCATACATCGATGTCATCTGGGCTAAAATCTTTCCAAGAAACCGTGATGACAAAGTAAGCATTAAATTCAACCTCGCCTTCCTTGTTTTTGGGGTTGATGAAAATGATTGCGATGAAAAAAAGAAGTGAAATTCCGAGCAGGGAATTAAACAGCAAATCACTAAACGGGTCTGCGCCGTTCTCTCCCTTTTTCATTTTTGATCCAACTCGGATAACCACGTTCTAAACTCCTGTTCTTTTATCAATGAAGTTCACGAGCGTTTGTATAGATGATCTATCTGATAGCCTTATGAGCGAGGCTATGATTTGCTCAACATTTTTATTCAAGAGAATTTGCTGAATGCCTAAGAGTGTGGAGGCTATGAGCCCTGCAAATGTTGTATAGAGGGCTGTTCCCATTCCACTACTCATCGTAATGAGCAGCTCTTGAATATTTTCAGCACTTGGATTCGGCCCCGAGACAAAGCTTTGTAGCATTAAGATAAAACCGATGATTGTCCCGATGAGCCCTAAGCGTATAAGTACATCGATAATGAACTGTAAGACTTCTCCCGGGCTTCTGATTTCATCTACATATATTTCAAGAATGTAATTAGCTTGATTGATACCGTTTGTTGCTTTTTCTTTATCATTTGTTTCGTAGTGGCTGGATAGTTCTTTAATAAACTCATCTATTAAATAGTTCGTCTGAGGGGATGAGTTAACTTGCTCTGAATTGCCATCATTATTTCCACCAAGTGAATGAATGAATTGCTCTGCTCTGATTACATTTTCTGAAGACTTAAAAAGATGCGTGGCGCAATAAATGGAGGCGCATAAAAATACAGCGGTAATCAGCAGAGTTATGTAGCTTTGATCTGCCTCTAAGACTTTATCAGTGTAGCCCAAGTCATACATGATAAAGCCGCAAAAAATTATCAAATTAAATAATACCAGCCAGAATAGAAAATAGAGAAAAGGGACTTTTGCCTCAGTTGTTGTTTGCTTTAAATTTACTCCTTGGCTGAAGATCATTTTCACTTCCTCTCTTCAATAAGAGAGGAATCCATTTTTGTTAAAAAGGCTGTTTCTCCCATTTTTTGATAGCGGCTATTTACATCCTGTAAATTATCAAATTTTAACTTTGCTTCCTGAATCATGTTGGTGAGGATCAGATTGGAGTAAATCATGTATTTGATATGTTCGTCGGCTCGCTTGCTGCCCGCTTGCCGCGCTAAATGAAACCAGCCCATCGCCTTTAGTGGTCGGCGGGGTAGCCCTTGGCCATTGAGGTAACTTTGGCCTAAATTTATTTGAGCCTGAACATTCCCTTTCAAAGCAGCTTTTAAATACCACCTCGCAGCCAAGTGTTTGTTTTCTTCAACTCCTAATCCTAAGAGATATAAATTACCGATGATATTTTGTGCTGTCGTATCTCCCTCATTTGCCTTTTTGATATATTGAGAAAAAGCGGTGCTATAATTGCCTGCAATGAGATTCTCTCTTGGTGAATTGAGATATGGGCCAATAAAATAAACGCTTAGTGCAACCACTAAAATCAGGCCTAAAACAGAAATCCAAGTTGATCTGCTTTTTAGTGAAAAGTCTTTTATAAATCTCGTTTGTTTGAGTATATTTTGGGGTATTAAGGCGCTTAAATGCTTCTTTCCCTCTGCCATGAGTTTGCTTGCTCTTATGGCAAATGGCATCTCGCTTTTCATCGTCGCCAGCTCCCTTCTCTTGACTTCAGTTCGTGATTTTGAAGACAGGGAATTTCTGAGCTGAGGGCTTAAATATTCATATTCTTCTAATGAATCGTCTCAACTCTTCGTTATTTATCAGATTATACTATTGAAGCGCACAAAAATCGCCTCTTTTCCTGATAGCTGGAGCTAATCAATCATTTCAAAAATATGAGTTATTGATTATTGAGTTTTAAGGGCTTGTTTGGTTTCCGCCTGGAATAATAGCTCGCTTCTATCCGGTACAAAGGCAAGCTTTTCAGCAATTGTGGTGGCATTTTTGGGATAATTGCCATTAAATTTCAGCGCCACGAAATATTCACCAATACCAGCATTGCCAGTGCGGACAATTAGATCTCTCCAACCATTGGTAAATTTTGGCGCCACATGGATCGGGCCTTTCACACGGAGAATTTTGCTCATTTGGCGAAATCCATTTGTGCCTTTTGCAAAAATGACCAAGGTACAGCCAGTTGAGATACACCACTCATCGCCTTTGAACAACACAACGCCCTCGCCAATGCCATCGCCATTTAGATCTACGCCAATGATCTCGGGAGTGCCACTCTCAATTTTCGACTCTAAACGAAATCTATGAATGGCTTTTTTAATATCTGTTTGGTTGATGGAACGTTTAACAGAGTCTGCATTGTTCTCACCGTTTAAAGCGGCTGATGTGTCAGAGTCAGTTTTTTCTTTTGTTGAACTTAAATCAATGGGCCCGAGTGAGATGCCGTCACCTGAGTTTAATCCATTATTTGATGAGCTGTTCGAACAGGCGGCAAGCAGGAGGCATAAGCAGCCACAAATTAAGTATTGTTTCATGTTCAGCCTCCCAACCTAAAAAGTCAAAATTATAGTAGTGCTGTTTATTATATCCTTTTTAAGGGGAAATTACGACAAGCTCAGCTTTTTCAATGGTTATGGACTATTTTGATAAAACCACTGCTTATAGTTTGTGATGACGGCAGACAAATTTGACTTTTGCTTTTTTGCCGTCATCTGTTCCAACTTGCCCGCGATGGACAGCATATTTACCCTCAGTTTTACGTAACTCTACATAAAAAGGTGTTTCACTATTTTGTCCTGCTTCATTTTTGTAATTGGCATATCCGCAAGTATGATATCCTTCTTCAGTTGCAAACTTCAAAGTCTTAACAGATAAAAATTTTACGGGCGTTTTTGCAGGGAGTATAGTTTGCACCGCTTCTTGATACAGCTTCTCTTGCCCCTCTGTTAAGATGATTAACTGAGTTTTGTTATCAGGTTCCGTATTGCCTACTGGTACTTCTTTGTCTTTGCCTGAAAGACAGGCAGACAATGGCAAAAGAATGCACAGTGCTGATAAAATCTTAACTCTCACAGAAATACCCCGTTCATAAACGTCTAATTTTTAATCGCTCTTTGAGTGCTCCTTCGGTTGCTTTTTTAAGTGAGCCTTTAGGTTTCCCACCAGAAACCGGCTTAAAGCAACCGTCGCATTTTAGCGCTCCTTCAGTTGCTTTTTTAAGTAAGCCTTCAGGTTTCCCACCAAAAACCGGCTTAAAGCAACCCTCGCTTTATCCGCAAACAGCAACACAGCTTTAAATCTCTTAACTACAGATAAATCGCCCTCTTTTACAAAAAAAGCTTTGTTAAACCGCTTCATTAAAGCATATTTTAAGTCTCTTTATAACTCAATCATCTTCATTTTAAAGTGGCGAATAAATCTTTTTTGCTAGGGGCTAGCCCCAATTCACAATCCGCTTTTCTGACATTTCCAGTGCCTCATAACACTGAATAATTTTTACGCACAAATAGATTGCACAATTTTTAAACGTGCATTTTTATTGCGCATTAATTATGCACCCATTATGCCACCCCCACCATCTCTCACCTCTAAGTAACTGTTTTTTAATAACTTATATCTTTGGCACAGAATTTGATTATTACAACTCAAGATCATGAGAGGTGTGATAGCTGGCCTTATCTATTATTCACGCGTTGGAAAGGCACGCATATTTCCTCCCTGATCAGCAATGCACTAAATGTGTGGCAATTTTTAAAAAGGACCAATTTTTATGAAATTTTCTGAGTTGATAAAAAAGGTTATAAAGCGAACGACGGTTGGGCTGACTGCCGCTTTGACTGTGACTTCACTTTCTCTCTCAGGCCTTCATGCTGAAGAACTCGAATTAGAAAAAGATGAGCTCAAATTTGGCTTTATTAAGCTTACTGATATGGCCCCGCTCGCGATTGCCTATGAAAAAGGCTTCTTTGAAGATGAAGGACTTTTTGTAACCTTAGAACCTCAGGCGAACTGGAAAGTTCTACTTGACCGTGTGATTGATGGCCAACTTGATGGCGCTCATATGCTGGCTGGTCAACCACTAGCCGCGACCATCGGTTTTGGCACCAAAGCGCACATCATCACGCCTTTCTCAATGGACTTAAACGGCAATGGTATTACCGTATCTAATGCTGTTTGGGCTGAGATGAAAAAACACATTCCTCATAAAGACGGCAAGCCCGTTCACCCGATTAAAGCTGATTATTTAAAGCCTGTGGTTGAAAAATATAAAGCTGATGGTAAGCCATTTAAAATGGGCATGGTGTTCCCGGTTTCCACTCACAACTACGAACTTAGATATTGGTTAGCAGCGGGTGGCATTCATCCTGGCTATTATTCAAAAACCGATACAAGTGGTCAAATTCTAGCTGATGCTTTTCTTTCTGTAACCCCTCCCCCACAGATGCCTGCAACAATGGAAGCTGGAACAATTTATGGCTACTGCGTTGGTGAACCTTGGAACCAACAAGCTGTGTTTAAGGGCATTGGTGTGCCGGTTATCACTGACTATGAAATTTGGAAAAACAACCCGGAGAAAGTTTTTGGTATCCGTGCTGATTTTGCTGAAAAATATCCAAACACGACAACTGCCCTTGTGAAAGCTCTTATTCGCGCTGCTAAATGGCTTGATGAGAACAATAACGCCAACCGTATGGAAGCTGTGAAAATCTTGGCGAAGCCCGCTTATGTTGGTGCGGATGAAGCAGTGATTGCGAACTCAATGACGGGCACTTTTGAATATGAAAAAGGTGACAAGCGTGAGGTTCCTGATTTTAACGTATTCTATCGTTATTTCGCGACTTACCCTTACTACTCAGATGCTGTTTGGTATTTATCTCAAATGCGTCGTTGGGGGCAGATTACTGACCATAAACCTGATAGCTGGTACGATGAAATTGCCAAGAAGGTTTATAAGCCCGATCTTTACCTAAAAGCAGCTAACCTCCTGATTAAAGAAGGTAAAATTAAAGCTGAGGAAATCCCGACAGGTACAGATGGTTACAAGAAACCTCAAACTGAATTCATTGATGAAATCACCTTTGATGGGCGCAAACCAAATGACTATCTCAAGCAATTTAAAATTGGCTTGAAGGAGAAACAAACCGTGACGGGTGGCAAGGTTGTGGACTAACTCCCCATGACCACATATCCCCTGGCCGCTCACGGTTGGGCCAGGGGAATTTTCTTTTTAACTTTTAACGAAATACACATTTTAAACCTACACGTGGAAACCCATAATGGCATTACTCTCAATACCTTTTTCACAACAAGGCACTAAAATTAATATCCAAGATAGTTTTAAAAAGCTGATGATCCCTCTTTCAGCTTTGCTTTTGTTTTTGCTCATCTGGGAGCTTGGTGCCTCTCAAATCAAAACATCGCTTGGGTTGGTTCCTGGCCCGATTGAAGTTAGCAAACAATTTAGCAACCTGATTGTTGAGCATAATGAAGAGCGCGCGAAAGCTGATGCTTTTTATGAGCGCCAGGAAAAGCGCAATGCTAAAAAACTTGCTAAAAACCCTGACGCTAAAATTAAGGTTAGAACCTATACAGGTAAGCCGACCTTTTTTGATCAGATCTTTACCAGCCTAGGCACTGTATTTGCCGGTTTTATAGTGGCCACCATTATTGCTGTGCCGATTGGCATTATCTCTGGTCTCTCGCAAACTTTTTACAATGCAATTAATCCGCTTATTCAAGTTTTTAAACCGATTTCCCCTCTGGCTTGGCTACCGATTGTGACGATTATAGTCAGTGCGGTTTATGTATCGGCTGACCCCACTTTTTCTAAATCCTTTATCATCTCGGCGCTTACTGTAACGCTTTGCTGCATGTGGCCAACTTTGATCAACACCGCTGTTGGTGTGGCCAGTGTTGATAAGGATTTGATTAATGTATCAAAGGTCTTACAGCTCAATAGTTTAACTAAAGTTTGGAAGATTGTTCTTCCCTCAGCGATCCCAATGATTTTTACAGGTCTTCGTCTCTCTGTTGGTATTGGTTGGATGGTTTTAATCGCGGCTGAAATGCTGGCGCAAAACCCGGGTCTTGGAAAATTTGTTTGGGATGAATTTCAAAACGGAAGCTCAAACTCTTTAGGGCGCATCATGGTTGCGGTGCTGGTGATTGGCATCATTGGATTTGTGCTCGACTTCCTCATGCTGACACTGCAGAGATTTATCTCTTGGGATAAAAATGCTGTGCTCCGCTAACTCTAAAAAGAATTGAAGATTGAAAAGAGGTTTTTCCATGAACTCTGCATATTTACATATCGATCATGTTACGATGAACTTTCCAACACCGGGTGGCACCTTCTGCGCTCTTGATGATGTGAACTTTGTTATCAATAAGGGTGAGTATATCTCAATCATTGGTCACTCTGGTTGCGGTAAGTCTACTGTTCTTAACATCATTGCTGGTCTCTTAGAGGCCAGCCAGGGTGGCATTGTTTTAGAGAACAAACAAATCAACGGTCCTGGCCCTGAGCGGGCGGTTGTCTTTCAAAACCATTCACTGATGCCTTGGCTTTCTGTTTATGAAAATGTGGCTATTGCGGTGCGCCGAGTGTTTAAGAAGAAGAAAACTAAGGCAGAAATGCATGAGTGGATCATGCATAATTTAGAGCTTGTTCATATGACCCACGCGATTGACAAGCTGCCCTCTGAAATTTCTGGTGGTATGAAACAGAGGGTTGGTATTGCCCGGGCGCTTGCGATGGAACCTAAGGTTCTTTTAATGGATGAACCTTTTGGAGCGCTAGATGCGCTGACGCGCTCTCATATGCAAGAGAGCCTGATGGACATTCAAGAAAAGCTTAACAATACGATTGTGATGATTACTCATGATGTAGATGAAGCGGTGCTTCTTTCTGACAAGATTATCATGATGAGTAATGGACCGGCTGCGAATATTGGTCAGGTGTTGGAGATTGATTT
>CAXIBI010000048.1:0-17641 GCA_964022305.1 uncultured Hyphomicrobiales bacterium
CCCAATTTCTTGGATCGTCACCTTCTTTTGTCCGCTTCCATGTGTTCCAAGGAGCAGGATTACCAGTGCCTACAACAATGGTGTTTGTTTTCAAATCAAAGGTTGGTGTTTGCCATGGAGCACCACCACCGTGGCTCCAAGCTTCAACTTTACCAGTGTTTTTGTAATCACCATCAGGCCATGATGGCGCTTTTTTATCACCAGTGTATGTTGATGGCTTACCGTTTAGACGGCCTTGGTGCCCTTCAACGAATGCGCGCATCCAAAGCTCTTTACCTGTCATTGGGTCTCTTGCGAACAAGCGACCAACAACACCAAATTCATCACCTGATGACCCGTGGATCAGCATAACTTTGCCAGTTTTTTGGTCTTTAATGATGAATGGAGCACCTGTCATTGTATAACCAGCTTCGTGGTCACCAAATTTAGATTTCCAAACAACTTTACCGGTCTTCTTATTCAAGGCAACAACAGAGGCGTCAAGTAGCCCCATGTAAACCATGTCACCATAAATCGCCGCACCGCGGTTCACCACGTCACAGCAAGGACGGATGCCTTCTGGAAGACGAGCTGAATATTGCCACAGTTTTTTACCTGTTTTCACATCGAGTGCAAACATGCGTGAATAAGATGCTGTTACATAGATAACACCGTCATGCACAAGTGCTTGGCTTTCTTGCCCACGTTGTTTTTCATCACCAAATGAGAAAGACCATTTTGGCGTTATTTTGCCAACATTGTCAGCGTTGATTTGGTCTAGTGTGCTGTAGCGTTGAGCTTTCAAACCCAAACCATACATTAGAACGTCGCCAGTAGTTTTGTGATCGTTGAGGAGATCATCCCATGTCACTTTGCTTCCACCTGCTGTTGATGGTGTCGCACTTAGCATTGCAAGTGCACCAGCAGTTAGAAGAGTTTTCGCAAGGGTTTTTCCAAACGATTTATTCTTCGAGTGATTATACATTCTTTTCCTCCCACTCAGTTAAGTAGAACAGAAAAGATAGGCCTTCACTAATGAGAAAATACTGACGGAAATATAATAATAATGTAAGAGTTCGACTCTATTAGTCTTATATTTTTGCAACTTTTATGATGATATCATGATATGCTTAGAGTTTACTTATTTATCAATCATGCAACTCTTAAATTCTTCTTATAGAAGCTAAATTTTGCTTTTGGCTACTCTGTTAATCTTTGATCATGAGTTTAAAGCCAATGCCGCGCACAGTTCTGATTTCAATTTCATCAGACGCGCTTACTATTTTTTTGCGCAAATAACCAACATACACATCAACAGCATTTGAAGTGATGTCTGAAGATGGTCCCCATGCATTGTAAATGATCCGCTCACGGCTCACTGTTTTGCCAGCATAGCGCATCAGATATTCTAATAGTGCAAATTCTCTTTGCGTTAAATCTAATATGGTTCCGTCAATGCGGGCCTCGTGGGCGGCGAGGTTTAAGGTGATTGGACCGATATTCATTTCCTCACCTTCCATATTGGCATTGCTTCTTCTTTGCATCACTTTGATGCGCGCTAGCAATTCTTCAAATGCAAATGGTTTGGTGAGATAGTCATCTGCTCCGGCGTCAAATCCAGACAGCTTTTCATCAATACTGTCTTTTGCAGTAAGCATACATATGGGAGTTGATACACCTTGGCCTCTTAGTGTTTTACACACATTACGGCCATCCATATCTGGTAACATAAGATCGAGAATGATTGCGTCATATTGATATGAGCGCAAATAAGCTAGAGCTTCCTCGCCTGTGGCTGTCCATTGAACTCTCATACCTTCAAGCGTGAGGCCACGCTCAACAAATCGGGCGATCCCAACATCATCTTCAACTAATAATACATTCATTCTATTAGCTCTACCTCTACGTTCATAATGGCGCCGGTTTGAGTGCCATTGTTAGCATTCATTTCTTGTTTCATACTTTGTTTTTCAGCATTACTCACATTTTCAGCCCATATTTTGCCGTTATGACCTGTGATTATCCAGTGAGCGATTGCTAAGCCAAGCCCGGTTCCTTCACGTTTTTGACCTTCCTTGGCTTGATAATATCTTTCAAATAAATGATCCAGTGCCTCTTCTTCTATGCCTGGTCCTTCATCTATAACTTTTATCAGCGCTTTGCCTAAACTTTCTTCCAGAGTGATCGTGATCTTATCATCTGGTTTTGAAAATTTTACTGCATTGTCTATTAACACCAATACACTTTGGCGAAACCAACTCTCATCCAAGTTGGCGATTAAATCTTCATCGGTTGATATGAAGCTCAGTTCTACATCATTCGCCAATGCGTAAGCTCTGGCTGTTGAGACAGCATCATCAACAATTTCATTGACGACAGCTGGTTTCATATCAAGTTTAATCTCACCATCATCTGAACGGGCCAGATTTAACAAATCATTTAGACGGCGGCGTAAATAACCACCATTTGCAACGATACGCCCCATAGCTTCTTTCATGTCTGAAAGTGTTGCTTTGGTTGAGCGCAGGGTAACTTCAGCTTCTCCTAATAATACAGTTACCGGTGTTCTTAATTCATGACTTACATTCGAGAAGAATTTTCGTCTGGTTTCATCAATTTGTTTTAGGCGGCTATTGCTATCCTCTAACTCTTTTGTCCGCTGTGTCACCGCATGCTCTAAACGTTCATTAGCTGACCTTAGTAGGTTTTGCTGATTTTCAAGCTGGCTAGCCATCTTGTTAAACCGATTAGCCACCAAACCAAATTCATCTTCTCTTGGTAGCTCAATTCTATAAGAGAGCTCACCGGCACCAACTTTTTCAGCTCCGCTCGCCAATATTTGCACCGGCCCTACAATGGAACGTGATAGAAAAAGAGCTAAACCGATCACGCCGATGGTCGTGAAAACCGCCAATGCTATGGCTGTGTAAGTGATGACTTTTGTTAAGCTAACAATTTCTTCTTTTACTTCTTCGACTTCTTCTTGCTCATCAATAACGATATCATGAACAACCTGGCTTAATTTTTTATCATTTCCTTCCACAACATTTGAAAAGAAGGAGCGCACAGCTGTCGCACTATCAAAATTTTGCTTCTTTTTTTCATGGGTCGAAGCTAAGTGCATACGGATAAACACTGAAGCTATTTTTATGGCCGTGTCGATTTCTGCTTCAATATCATCTTCCTCGCCGGTTTTTTTGATAAACTCTCTTTCATTTTCAATGGTTTCTTGCAACTGACCGAGCTCATTTGTGATAACTTCTGGGGTTACGGCTACGAGCTTGTCTTTATTTTGAAAATTGACTGTATTTGCGATCTCCAACATCAAATACTGATTAATTTTCGATTCTATCTGAGTGACTTTTGAGAGTTGTCCATAAGAATGATTAGCCCGCTCCAAATAATGGGCAGATCGTTGAAGTCCCCATATTGACGCTGTAACTGAAAGCCCTAAAATGGCTAAAACTAGAAAAAGTCCAGCATATAAACTATATCTTATGGTTGAGGGGAATTCTTCTTTTGTCATCAATCCTTTATCACTCGCGCTCAAGATGATTTAATCGTTTTATTTATAAAAACTATCATAATTTACCTTATGATTTCTTTTATGGCCCATTTCAGCGCAAATATAAAATTTAGTTTTCTTTCCTGGTTAAGGATATTGATTGCAAGATATTATATTTCTCAATTCTCACTCATAAATTCATATAGAGACAAGTTATAATGTGAAAGTCCTGAGAAAATTGAGTTTTTATGACTTTCTTTCAAAAACTTACAGAAGTAGCTTCCGATTTTACTCGTTGAGACTAGAAAATGACATTTTTTGTAATTTCTTAGCTCAATTTGCCCCCTTTTCCCCTTAATCTGTTGATATTTTGCTGTTGAACGCCCAAATGATAAAGAATGCGGATCTCAGGGGTAGCCTCATTGACCAGCTTTGCTTAAAATTTGCCTAAGTGAACTAAATCCGATTGAATTGATAGAATGCTCTTTTTTACAATGATCGCATTTAAGGCAATTGTTTAACATTCATCGTCCTTCGTATAGTGTGTGGTAGACCCTAAATTTTTGGACTAACAAAATGCAAAACCAATGGTACATTGCCCGAGATGGCAAACAATATGGCCCCATCACAGATGCTGACCTTTCTCAGCTCGTGCAAAAAAAAGAACTGCTCGACAGTGATTTTTTATGGCGTCAGGGGTTTGACAATTGGTTGCCTGTTGCTCAAGTTCCCGAGGTTCGTGATTTCTCTCAACAATTCAATAAAGTTGATGTCCCACCTGCTCATAAGCCACCTCAACAAGGATCTCAAAATTTCTCACCGTCTGAGAACTCTAACGAACAAGATTTGAGGCAAAATACAGGACAAGGGCAAAATCCAAATCAAACACATGATTTTACGAAACCTGATGTCGGTGCCTCTTCTGGCGATTTTTCTCAAGAGTTGGGTGAACCAGATGGAGCGCAAAATCAATTTGCAAGCTCGCCTCAAGCTCAAACACTTGAGGAGCCAGACCTTACCAACCAGTCTTTAGCTGAGCTTACTACTCAATACCCAGCGTTGCATGAAAGTGAAGCTGGTTTGGCCTCTCACAACACAGAAGTGCAGGACCTAATTGAAGAGGAAGAAGATCCTTTACACAAACCCGTGCAGGATGAGAGTGTACAAGCACAAGGGTTGCCTCTCAAAGACAATCAACCTCAAGGTCCTTTACTCGGGGAACTTTCTTCTCAACCTATAACTGAGGTCAGTCAACAACCGGTCAGCTTTAGCGCGCGATCAATTGAACCGACTTCTCAGCAACAAGAGCAACACCCTCAAGGGATTAGCTCTCGTGATATGTCCGCTGGCTTTCATGCTGGACAACAGCCTCTTCAACCGGACAGCCAACCTAGTGATGGCTACTCTCATATGAGCGCTGGTGCTGTTGCAGGTTCTCTAAATGGAGCACATGAGCAGAGACACCAAAACTCACCAGATGGTCATGAGCAAAGAGCTCATAAAAAATCTGGTTTTTCCTGGCCCCTTGGTCTTGGCATTGGTATCGCGGCTCTCTTTATTCTTATTATTGGTGCGACCTTTGCTTTACCTTATATTGTTCCGCCGGAGACAATTAAGAGCCAAATTTCAGCCGCGATTAAAGATAAAACAGGCAGGAATGTAACATTTAAGGGCAAGATTGCTTACAGATTTTTCCCAAGCTTTGGCATTGATCTCAATAATATTATTATTCATAACCCTCAATCAATTAAGGGGCCTAACTTTTTGCAACTGGGACGTTTGCAGGCGGATTTAAAAATCTTGCCCCTTCTTAGCAAACGTATTGAAATTGGTCGCATCATTATGCACCGCCCTGAATTTGCATTGATTAAAGACCCACAAGGTCGCGTCAACTATGAATTTAAAAAGGCCTCTTTAAGAACTAAAAAATTTAATACAGCACTGCTTGAAGCTCTTGGTGTTAAATCTTTCAGCAAACACCATGGCAAATCTGCATCCAAGTATTTGCAGCTTGCACAGGCTGCTGAGACATTAGATACCAGTGATATTATTGCTCGCACTCTTGAACAGCTTGAAAAAGAAGAACAGGCCGAAGCTAAAACCTCTGAAAGCAATGATGAGAGTAACGCAGAAAAAGCAAAGGGGCCTGAAGTTGTTGCCGGTGAGTTAGAAGATGTAAAACAAGCTGGGCTCAATACCGATATTATCATTGGTGAAATTGAAATTGTAAATGGTGCTGTTAAACTGATTGATCAGAAAGCGAATTCTGAAACATTAATCAGCGCTATTAATGTTTCAGTTCAGGCACCAGACCTTGCAAAAGATGTAACCGCGAAAGGCACGCTTCGTTATCTTGAAGACCGTATTAATTTAGGTGCAAACCTCTCCACCCTTGGGCAATTGCTTAAAGGAGAAGATGTTGTCACCAACGTCACGCTGAATTCAGATCGCTTTGAAGGCAAATTTGATGGCAAGGTGCGCTATGGCTCAACACTTGAATTTAACGGCAATGCTGATGTACAGACTTATTCTTTGCAAAACCTTTTAAGTTGGCTTGGTGTTGACGTGCCAAAACGTGGCTATGGGGGAGCTTATGCTCGCGGGGAATTATCTGGCACACCAGATGTTTTCCAACTCGCAAATGCCACCATCAAAGTTGATAATAGCGTTTTAGCTGGTGCTTTGGGACTGAGCTCTAGCGGAGCACGCCCGACAATTAAAGCTCAATTGAAAACCGATCTCCTTGATCTTTCCCCTTATATGCAGCAGCAAGCCTTTATCCACCGCGACCTTATTGAAGGTTTGAACGGTCCGAGAAAAACAGCTGTTGCAGCGTGGAAATCTGACAACATTGATGTCAGCTTTTTAAATAAATTTGATGCCCTTGTTCAGCTTACGGCCTCCCGTCTCATCGTACAAAAACATCGCTTAGAGAACGCGCAAGTTGGAGTGAAGGTCAATGCTGGTTTAATGACAGCCCAGATGCCGAAATTTTCCATTTATGGGGGCACGGGAGCTTTAAACCTTAGCGTCAATGGCGCGAAACCACGCCCAACCTTAAAGGGACGGATTGGTTTGAGACAAATTCAAATTCAACCTTTATTGAAAAACACAGCAGACCTCAAATGGCTCTCTGGTGTTGGCAATGTCGATCTGGATATTGTGAGCTCTGGCAATAGTGAACAGCAACTGATCTCAGCGCTTAATGGCACCGGCCGCATCACTGTGGCTGATGGTGCTGTTGAAGGGGTGAACATTCCTGGTGCGATACGCAATGTGCAAAAGGGTCGCCTGCTTGAGCCTTTCTCTAAGCCACAAGAGAAAACTGACTTTAGCGACCTTCAGGCTAGTTTTACTATCAATCGTGGTGTAGTTGAAAATAAAGATCTTCTGATGAAGGGACCTCTCTTGCGCATGACAGGTAAAGGTATTTTGAACCTCCCTGGTGAGCAAATTGATTATGGCGTGCAGCCTAAACTTGTAAACAGCTTAGCTGGACAAGGTGGTCAAGCAGCGCTTGCTGGCATTAACATTCCTATTCGCATTAAAGGGCCGATGAATAACCCACAATTCATCCCTGATGCCAAAGGTTTGCTAGAGAATAATGGTGAAGCCATTAACAACACAGTTAAATCCGTGAAAAAGACGATCAAAAATCTCAAGAAGAAGAAAATTTCCGGTGAGGAAATGAAAGGTCTTCTAAACGGCTTGATTGATGGCAATCAAGATAGTGGCCAATTGCTGGATGGAATTTTAAATTAGGTTTTAGTTTTTTTCTCTCACGGGCTATTCTGCCGCTAAAAGCGGCAGGCCCTCCGAGGGGCGGCGCTAAGCGCCGGGCTACGCTAGCGCTTCGCCATGTCCCTCAGCCCGAAGTGGACTGAGCTCCTTCTTCGTAATGCAAGTTAGTTACATAATTTCCGTAGAGTAACAATTTTAATTTCAGATTTAAGGTAATAAAATTTGTCAGATGAATACTCTATTGAAGACATTCACGAAATGCTGGATCAGTTAGATGAAACTATTGAATGGTTAAATTCTATTGAAACTTTAAAAATTGAAGTAAATGAAATACCTCATCTGTATTTTATCATTGGGCAATTATCTGGTTGGTATTCCATTTATTCATCCGATTTACCTTCAGAGCTAAACGTCCCCCCTTCTCAATTAAATAAACTAACAAAAATAAGTGGTGTTATAGATACCTATTCGGCACTTAACGTGGCAAATAGAATAAAGTCTTTTCTGCGAACTATTGAATCAAACCATTCCATCTCTCCTATTGAGGAGACAATTCCCAAGGAAAGAAATAAAAACAAAACGACTGAACTTGATCACAAACCTCTTTCAGTAAGCTCATCAGAATGGATTTTTGTAAAAAAATCAGATTCAGTTCAAAATCACATTCATGCTCTTATAAATATATTCGATAACACTATTACTCGAATTAATAACTCTAATCTTCCTCCTGAGGAACACTTTTTAAATGAGCTTGAAAGAGCTCAATTAATAGCTCTTCTTGAAACTACTTTGAATATGCTTAAGTCTCCAATGGTTGAAACGGGCATGCTTAAAAAGGTTTCTGCTTCCCTTAAAGATGCAGCTAAAAAGGCTTCAAATAAAAAATTACAAGAAGGTTTTGGAAACATTTTATCTGAAACTTCAGACTTAATTGCCAATCTTCTTAAAGATTTGTTTTAAATGACGAAATTATAATCTATAGATAGCATCATTTTTTTAATTTAAAGGATCATTTACATGGCTGCACGTGCGCCGAAGGTTGGGTTTGTTAGTTTGGGGTGCCCTAAAGCATTGGTCGATTCTGAGAGGATTTTGACCAAACTGCGCTCGAACGGGTATGAAGTCTCCCCTTCATATGACGGGGCCGATGTGGTGGTGGTGAATACCTGCGGCTTTATTGATAGCGCGCGTGATGAAAGCTTTGGCGCCATCACCGAAGCGATGAATGAAAATGGTAAAGTGATTGTCACCGGCTGTTTAGCTGGTGAAGCGGATACCATTAAAGACCTGCACCCAAACATTCTTGCTATCACCGGTCCGCAACAATATGAAAATGTTGTTAGTGAAGTGCAAAGTGCAGCTCCCATTGAGGCGAACCCGCATCTTGATCTTGTCCCTGCTGAGGGTGTGAAGCTCACACCGCGCCATTATTCTTATTTGAAAATTTCTGAAGGCTGCAATCACAAATGTCAGTTTTGTATTATCCCTTCTATCCGCGGCCCGCTTGCCAGCCGGCCTATTCATAAAGTTCTCCGTGAAGCTGAACGCTTGGTTGAAGCTGGGTGCCAGGAACTGCTTGTTATTGCCCAAGACACCAGCGCTTATGGCCTTGATATAAAATATAAAGAAGAGCTTTGGAAGGGTGAGCCGCTTGCGACCCGCTTCTTAGAGCTTTGCCAAGGGCTTGGTGAGCTTGGGGTTTGGAACCGGCTTCATTATGTTTATCCCTACCCGCATGTGGATGAAGTCATTCCCTTAATGGCAGAGGGGAAACTGCTCCCTTATTTGGATATTCCGTTCCAACATGCCAGCCCATCTGTATTAAAAAATATGCGCCGCCCGGCTTTTCAGGAGAAGACGCTTGACCGCTTGGCAGCCTGGCGCGACATCTGCCCAGACATTGCTGTTCGCTCAACCTTTATTGTTGGCTTTCCTGGTGAGACGGAAGAAGACTTCCAGATCTTGCTTGATTGGCTTGAGACGGCTGAGCTCAACCGAGTGGGCTGCTTTAAATATGAGAATGTTGAAGGCGCGCGCTCTAACGCTCTTGATAATCATGTGCCTGAAGAGGTGAAGGAAGAGCGCTGGCATCGCTTTATGGCGAAAGCTCAAGAGGTCAGCACTCGTGTGCTTGCCCGCCGTGTTGGACGCGAGATTGATGTCGTGATTGATGAAGTTGACGAAGAAGGAGCCATTGGCCGTTCGCAGTGGGACGCCCCTGAGATTGATGGCTGCGTGTTCTTAAATGGTGAAACTGAACTTGCCCCTGGCGATCGCCTCAAGGTCAAAGTCACTCACTCTGACGAGTATGATCTCTGGGCAGAGTTGGTTTAACTATTTTTCTCTCACGGCTATTCAGCAGCTGAAGCTGCTGGCCTACAAGGGGCGGGCATTTTTTGCGATCAGCTATCCGTACTCGCTCCGCTCCGTTCGGACTGATCTTGTGTGCCGGACGCCCTAGCGTCATGTCCGTGCTCTAAAGTAGAGCACTCCCTTCTTCGTATAGGAAATATTGATTTTCTCTTAATCTATTTCTTATCTTCAGTTTTCGTGTTTTCAATGAGTTCACCGAGCTTATCATCTGAAACGTCAGCTGTGGCCACGTCTTTTCTCACTGGTAATTCAATCTCTTCGTTAAGTTCTCGTGCCTTAAATAAGGGTGGATTGTCCGTTTTAAGAACCGCACGACACGCTTTTGGCATCCAATTGAGATCTTTCTTTACAATCTTTGGCTTTGGAATAACCCCATCTTCATTCACGCATTTCGCGCCTCCCTTTTTGCCAAGGGCGACCCGCTTTAAATTTTTCGGGCAAGTGCAGATATATTTTTTGTCCTTCAAGACATGCCTGCCTGCTACACAGCGTGGTTTATAGGGGCGTTTTAACAAGGTATACCAATGGTCTAATTGTTTGCCACAACCATCACCAGCTGGTGTTCCGCCCTGGGCTTTACATGAGGGCTCTGTGCATTTGAGGCGGATGTGCATATGGTAATGATGTCCCCACCATGGGCGCACTTTTCGCAGCCAACCACGATCATCGCCTGCCGCTTCACACAGAGCCTTTTTAATGGCTGGGTGGACTAACACTCTTTGTACAGCTTTAAATTGCGTGGCTCTTTTAATGACCTTCACATGGTTTTTTGTCCAGACTGCTGGGTTCACTTTAAGGCCGGTTTTATCAAGCATTGATACAGCTGAGATTTCTTCACGCTCTTTATAGCTGAGCCGTTTTTTTGGCATTTCATTCAACCAGATGTCAGCGTCTAAACCCATTTGGTGGCTACGGTGACCAGAGAGCATGGGGCCGCCTCTCGGTTGAGAAAGATCGCCAACCAAAATGCCATTCCAGCCATCTTCTTCCTTCACCTTTTTGGCAAACTCTTCAACAAATTTAATGAGAACAGGATGGCCCCAATTTCTGTTTCTTGATAAACGCATGGCTTGCCAGGCTTTGCCATTAACCGCCAAGGGTTGGCCACCTGATAAACAGCCTCTTGTGTAATAACCAATGGCTTTGGCTTTTAGATCTGCGCCTTTTAAAACAAAACCAAATAGCTTTTTGGCCGCAATTGATTCTGGTTTTGATTTTTTTTCAATTTTTTTCGCTGGCTTTTTTGGTTCTGCGTTTGCACTTATTGAAAAAGAACAAATTGCCAAGCTTATGAAAAACATCACAAACATGCGTTTTGTCATATGCATCTCTCCCTGCCGCTTCTCTCCATTGGCTCACAGATTGTTTTTGTTTCTATTTGGTGAGCTGAAATTATAACTCTAGACCTAGCAAATTTTGAAATTTCGTGCTATAGTTTACCTCAATATAGGTGGCGCGCCTCGTTTCGCAGATCTATTAGTTTTTTAAGCATTGAACAGCAGGCGCCCCGCCTTTTTGTGTGCTTAAATTTTCCTAACTAGCACGTGCGCAGACATGCTTATTTCCCTACCAAAACAATTTTAAGTTGCTAGATAATTGCATATTTGCGGTTTGTTTATGACCATGTATATCGCAAAAACTTAGAGCTTTTCTTTTTCTTCTCTCACCTTTATATCACTTAAGATTTTATCGATGAGCAGGCAGGTTCGTTTATGTAGGTTTGATCCGCGCGTATAGTCCGCTTCAGCGTAAAAATCAACGCGGCCAACAGAGAATAGTTCTTTGCAGATTTTCGCAGGTTTGCCTTTTGGATAAACCGCCATGGCAAAGCCCTTATTCTGGCGTGTCACGGCCATTGAGGGCACATCAGTTTCACCATCACCAAAATAGATCATTTGAGAGAAAGGGATGGGGCGGTCGTCGTCAGGCATGTGGGAGTTGATTGATTGATTGACATCCTCAACGCCTTTGTTAATCCGAAAGAGATATTGCGTTTTAGATGTGTCGGTAATTACTCGTTTCGGATAGGGAAGCTCGTAAGCATCGAAATAATATTCAGAGGCAAAGACATTGTGAAAGCGATTGTAAATTTTTGTGCCTTCAATGATTTCTTTTAAGCCCGATGAAATGAGATAGTGGCGCACATTCACCGCGCCGCCAGATTGTTTTTTGACATAGGCCTCAATCAGGTCAAACCATTTTTCAACGCCGGGGCAAAACTCAACATCTTTGCCTTGGCTAACCAAATCATCCCTTAAAATATGCACGCCCTTTTCTTTGGCCTTTTGATACATCAGATGCATATAGGTAATAAGAGGCTCGGCTTCGCGCTCGTGGGATAGTTTTGCCACCTCAGTCCAGAATTTTTTGGCTTGCATACCGATCTTAGGCAGGAAGGCATATTCTTGCATGTTCTTAGGGCTTAAAGTGCCATCAAAATCATAGATAAGAGCGATTGTGTTTTTGCTCTCTGTTTGCATGTTTGCTTTTTTTGATGGCGCGGATTTTTTTCGAGTGGCCGCGCTTGTACGCGGTGTGCGTTTGGCACTTTTGTTTTTTGTATTTGTGCTTTTTTCCATTCGCTTGGCCTTTTTTAGTTGCGCTTTAGGCTGCCCACCAGCAGCCGCGCTATTTAGTGGCGCTTCAGGCTGCCCACCAGCAACCGCGCTATTTATAAAACCGTTACCCACTTTAAAGCAGAATGCTATAGTAAAAATAACCGCTAGTATTTCTCACTTAAAGATCATATGATCCTTATACTGTATAGCTTAAAGATAAGCCTTGCTGGGGTGTGGTTATGTTCAGGTTAGCCTTTATTATTTCTAGTACATTCGTGCTTTTAAATGCTCTTGGTGGTTGTGCAACATTGAGCAAATCTCAATGTAAAGTAGGGGACTGGCACGGCATTGGCAAGACTGATGGAGAATATGGCCGCCCTTTAGATTATTTTGAAAAGCATAAATCGGCTTGCAAAGAACACAAGATCAAAGCCAATACGGCTCTCTATTTAAAAGGGCGAAATGAAGGACTTAAATCTTATTGCCAAATACAGCATCAAGTTGATCTTGGTCTTTCGGGATTAGTATACACCCATGTCTGCAAGGGAGCGATTGTTCCCCTTCTTATAGAAGCGAATAAATTTGGTTTAAAAGTCTCAAGTGTGAAAAGTGATGTAAATAGTGCTGAAAACCAAATTAGTGAAGTTCGCACTCAATTGCGATCTAAATCTATTTCAGAGAAAGAGCAATGGCGGTTAGAGGCCGAAGAACGTCGATTACTAGATCAGCAAGATAGGCTGCGTGATGAACTTCGACGTTTAAAACAAGAAGGCGAGAGAACGCTTAGTGAGAAAGCCAGGGTGTTCTATAAACAAAGCTAATCTCTCTTTTTTTAGGGTAAGACTATTAAGCTTTTTCAAGCTTAATAAAATATATTTGTCTCTTTTGTGATATACTCTTTTTATCATGGCCTGCTAATCAACAAGTCTTTCATTTCTGGAGGTTGGTTTTTATGTGCCTCCATGATTAGTTAGCGAAGAAACCCAAGATTGGCTTGGTTCTTTTTATTTAATCTAGGATGTATATTGTGAAGTTTAGACTTTTAGGTTTTCTCGTTATTTTCATAGCCCTTTTTAGCGTGTCTAGCGCTGTATTTTCTTCTAAAAGCCGCGCTGCTAGCATAGTAGCTAAAGTTGATGTTTCAGAGCAACTGATGCGGGTTTATGTGAACGGTAAACGTTTTTACACATGGCGCGTTTCAACCGGTCGCGGTCGCTATCATACACCGCGTGGGTCTTACCGACCAACCTTCTTAAAGCGCATGCATTATTCCAGCAAATATAATAATTCGCCTATGCCTTGGTCTATCTTTTTCAAGGGTGGATATGCCATTCATGGTACTAATTATATCAAGAGCCTTGGTCGTCCAGCGTCCCATGGCTGCATTCGCCTGCACCCAGCTGCAGCGAGAGAGCTTTACAATCTAGTGAAACGCAATCGGGGCCGCACACGTATTGTGATTAGGAACTAAGCTGACGCTTTCGCTGGTGTTATAGGCACCAGCGAAAAGCTCGTTTTAATTCACTTACCGCGTCTTTTTCAAACCATTTGCCATGAGCGATGATAATTTTTTCTGGCTGCCAGCTGATCATTTGCTCAACTGCCCTTCTCAGTTCTTTATGATTGCCAAAAAATGAATAACGCATGTCTATGGGTGTTTTGCCATCTGGGTCGATGATGCCAGCGAACTTTCCTAAAACACGGAACCAGAATGGGATTTTTTGGTTTTCAAAATTTTCGATTAAATCCGTAAGAATAAGTGTTTTACTTTTTTTATGGAAAAACACCACTTCTTGGTGGGCCTTACTGCCTTTAGCAATAAGTTGGTCTATTTCATTTGCCCAAATAGGTTCAGCTTTATCTTGCAAGTCTTGGTCAAACGATACATCAACCTTATATTCTTTGGCTCGCTCTCTCACCTTTGGAGAGGCCCAAGCGACAGTGCCCTCGAATGCTTTTGCCCATTCAGAGATATAAGCGTAATGGATCCAGTTTGGTGACACCAGGTGTTTCACTGTTCCTAATGTTTCTACCTGTGTTTTTAACCCTTCAGTCAAGGCTATAGGAGAGTGGCAGAAAAGGTCGCCATTTTCTAACCTGATGATTGTCATTCGAGTGGTGTATGGCGCGCCGTAAAAGCTTATGACTTCACCATCGACAATCCAGATGTCTTCACCAACTGATTTTAACTCATTGATGGGAGTATATAAGCTGCTCATTTTTTGCCTCAGAATAATTCAGATTCTCGAATGCATCTGGCCTAGGTTATACGGCTTTTTTATGATCCAGCTTTTTCAAAGCTAAATCAGTTTATTGATATTGCTCTATTAACACTGTATTGCGCTGGTTTGTTAATTTGGAGCGGCATAGAGTATTGTAGATGGATCTGAATTGACCTTTGGTTTTTAAAGAATAGGTATGGCAATCCAATAAGCGATATCGTGTCCACGCTAACTGGGCCTTGTTGAGGGCCTTTTTCTGTTTGTCGTCAAGATTTTTGCTGACACGATCAAGAGTTGCTTTAAGTGCTTTTTCTGAGGCTTCAAATTGTGATTGAACGCAACGCTTCATTTCTATTACGGCCCTCGTGGCCCACAACTCTTCGCAATTCACTTCAGCTCTGACAGGGCTATTCAGTAAAGTTAGGGCCCCTAAGAGGAGCGCAAGATATTTTATATAATAAGATATAGTACCTGCTCCTCTCATGAGTTAGTGGCGCTTCAATTGCTTTTTTGTGCTTCAGATGCCCACAAGGCATCCGCAAAAACAACCGCTTTTTAGTAGCGCTTCGGTTGCCCACTAACAACCGCGCTAGTTATCATCCATCTTCAAAGCTTGGATGAAAGCGTCTTGAGGGATTTCCACTTTGCCAAATTGACGCATTTTCTTCTTACCGGCTTTTTGCTTGTCGAGCAATTTGCGTTTCCGCGAGATATCACCGCCGTAACATTTCGCTGTCACGTCTTTTCGCATCGCTGCAATGGTCTCACGTGCAATTACTTTACCGCCAATAGCAGCCTGAATTGGCACCTTGAAGAGATGGCGTGGGATGAGTTCTTTTAGTTTCTCGCACATACCGCGGCCTCTGGCCTCGGCTCTGTCGCGGTGTACCATCATGGAGAGAGCATCAACAGGCTCAGCGTTAACAAGCACTGACATTTTCACCAGATTGCCTTCTTCATAGCCAAGCAATTGATAATCAAATGAGGCATAGCCTTTTGAAACTGACTTCAGGCGATCGTAGAAATCAAATACAACTTCCGACATTGGCAGCTCATAAACCACCATGGCTCTTGTGCCGGCGTAGGTCAACTCAGTTTGGCGGCCGCGTCTGTCTTCGCAGAGTTTTAATACAGCGCCTAAATAATCATCTGGTACCAGGATTGTGGCCGTGATCCAAGGCTCCTCAATATGAGCGATTTTCATCACATCCGGCATATCAGCCGGGTTGTGCATTTTTATCACGTCTCCATCGATTTGATGAATGTGATAAATCACCGACGGGGCTGTTGTGATGAGGTCAATGTTAAACTCACGCTCCAAGCGCTCGCGGATGATCTCTAAGTGCAAGAGCCCTAGGAAACCACAACGGAAACCAAAGCCCAGCGCAGCGGATGTTTCCATCTCAAATTCAAAGCTTGCATCATTGAGGCGCAATTTGCCCATGGCATCGCGTAAATTTTCAAACTCTGAACTATCTACAGGGAAGAGCCCGCAGAACACCACTGGCTGCGCTGGCTGGTAACCTGGCAGCGCTTCAGCGCAGGGATTTTTCTCGTCTGTAACCGTGTCACCAACACGGGTGTCAGCCACTTGCTTAATGGCCGCTGTGAAGAAACCCATTTCGCCGGGGCCAAGCTCGTCTGTTAGATCTTGTTTGGGGCGGAACACACCGACCCGGTCAACTAGATAGCTGGCGTCTGTTGCGATGAGTTTGATTTTTTGGCCCTTTTTTAAGGTGCCATCTATAACACGCACCAAAACCACAACGCCTAGATAAGCGTCATACCAACTGTCAACCAGCATGGCTTTAAGGGGTGCATCTATTTCACCTTCAGGGGCAGGGAGTTTTTCTACGATGGCTTCAAGCACATCTTCTGTTCCCAAACCTGATTTGGCTGAAATTTCGACAGCCTCAGATGCATCTAAACCAATCACATCTTCGATTTGGGTTTTCACGCGCTCTGGTTCAGCGGCGGGCAAATCAATTTTATTCAAGACCGGCACGATCTCATGATCATTTTCAATGGCTTTATACACATTGGCCAGTGTTTGGGCCTCAACACCTTGAGAGGCATCTACCACTAACAATGAACCTTCAACCGCAGATAAAGAGCGGGAGACTTCATAGGCAAAGTCAACATGGCCTGGCGTGTCAATGAGATTAAGCTGATAGGTCTCCCCATCATTGGCTTCATAGTCCAAGCGTACAGTTTGCGCTTTAATGGTGATGCCGCGCTCTTTTTCGATCTCCATATTATCGAGGACTTGTTCTTGCATTTCGCGTTCGGACAAGCCGCCACAGACCTGGATGAGGCGATCAGCTAATGTTGATTTGCCATGGTCAATATGGGCAACGATTGAAAAGTTGCGGATATTTTTTAAAGGTGTGGGTGATTTTTTCTCTGTCATGGGGCGAGAAATATCACCCTTTTTTGCGATCGCCAAGCCTTTGATGAGCCGAGAAGCTCTTTTTTATATAATTTTCACTCTCAAGCCTTGCATAGCCCTTATGTTTGGGGTGTTCCTTCACTTTTTTGAGCATCCGTTATGATTTGATGGTCTTCTTCAACTTGATTGGCCAATTGTTCTGACTGTTGCCCACTTTCTTCTTTTTTGGCCCACTTTACCCGTTTGTAATCAAAGCCATATTCGATCGTTGGTTTGATCACTGCAAAGTATGGCGATATATCAAAATCTCTTGGGGCAAAGAGGCTGTGATGACGAATATGAAGGATTTCTCTGCGGCTATATTCGCTTTTGGCCTGTTTATGGCCTGGGACCCGCTCTATGCGCGGCAGGATTGGGTAACGAACCTTTTGAAAAGCTCTGGCAATGAGTGTTGAGCAAATGGCCCTTGTTGGTTCGCCTGAGCCAAGCTGGATCATTCTACGTCGCCATCTCACTGGTATGGGCGGTGTTGGAAAGAGGTAGCGGGCCATATCGATGATGTTATGGGTATCATATTGGATACCTAAATTTTCAATCATCAATTTTATCACTGTTGCTCTGTCTTCTGGTGTTAAATTGATGGGCCTGCAGATGCGGGTGTTATAGGTTGCATATTTCGATAAGGGGACAGCGACACAGCCAAGGCCTAATTCCACCTCTATCAAACAAAGCTGACCATCTGGAAATTTCGGATCAATAGCGGTGGTGACAGGCTCGCCTTCTTTCTTTCCTGGTACTGGATTGTGATTTTGACCACCATTATATAATGCATCACCAATATAAAGCGCGGCGTGAGACCAGGTTGATTGGGTGA
>CAXIBI010000049.1:0-17504 GCA_964022305.1 uncultured Hyphomicrobiales bacterium
CAAAAGACGCGGCATCAGATCATGTCTTCATCGGCGCAAGCATTGCGACTAAAAACCTATTTGAAAACGCCCCAGAAGGTTCGTTTTCCCTCAATAAATTATGGGATGCCTCTATTGCGAAAAAGCGCGTTTATGGCATTAAACATCAAGGCATTTGGATGCATGTGGGGACAACTGAAGCCCTAAGCGACGCAGAGGATTGCATTCGCCAAGCTGAACCAACATTATAGCGCGATTAAAGAGCCCTCTATACGAAGGAGGAGTGACGCCACTTCGGCGGCAGGACATGACGCCAGGGGCGTCCGGTGCGTTGCGCGACACAGCGCGGTTGCTGGTGGGCAAACTAAAGCGCAACTAAAAAAGCAGGCCTAAGCGCGTTTAGCGCTTAGAATAGCCGTGAGAGAAAAAGAAATATCATCTGACAGGTCTTAATGTGAGGTTTAACTTCAATGACAAATATTGTCCATATCCCCTCAACAGCTCCTTTTTTAGATAGCCTGGTCTCAGCCATTTTAAAGGGCGAACTTCCCTTTCAAAAAGGCAAAGCTCCTAAAGTTGAAGAGCTTGCTAATATCACTCTGCTTTTGCCAACACGGCGCGCCTGCCGCGTCTGTGGTGAAGCTTTTTTGAGATTGTCAGATCAAAAGGCGATACTCCTTCCAACTATTCGGCCCATTGGCGATGGCGATGATGATGAAGGTCTCATCCATGAAGCGGTACACGGCAGTTTTGGCCAATCTGAGTTAACGGCAAGCCTTATAGATATGAACCCTGCGGTTTCCGGTTTGGAGCGGCATCTGATTTTAACGCAAGCTATTTTAGGCTGGCGGCAAAATCCAGACTTAGCGCCAGAGCCACATCTGGAAGGCGGAGAAGAACAGCCAAGCCAAATCAAACCAGCTCAAGCCGCGTTGATGGCTCATGAGCTTGCCAAACTCATTGATAATGCCGAAACAGAAGAGGTCGATCTCGCAAATCTCGAAAATCTGGTGCCAGATCAATTCTCAGAGCATTGGCAACAAACCCTGGATTTTCTCACCATCATCACAAAAGTCTGGCCAGATTATTTAAAAGCCACCAATCAACTCAGCCAGGCAGCAAGGCGCAATCTCTTGCTAACCAAAGAGGCTGAAAGGTTAAACGAAACAAAACCAGAGGCACCCATCATTATCGCTGGCTCAACCGGTAGTGTCCCTGCAGCAGCCAGATTAATGAAAGCGGTGGCCAATTTAGAAAATGGCCTTATCGTCCTGCCAGGATTAGACCAACATTTAGACGATACCGCCTTTTCAAATCTGGTCCCCAATCATCCAGAACACCCTCAATTCGGCCTTTCAAAATTATGCGCTGATATTGGCGTGGCAAGATCAAACATCAAATCCATTGAAGGCGGTGAGCAAATACCAAGTGAAGCTGCACTTACTGAATTTTTAAGCGAAGCCCTGCGCCCCTCAAGCTCAACAGAGCAATGGCAAACTTATATAAAGAAACAATCAGATGCTGAGGGCGCGAGAGAAAATCTCAAATCTGGCTTTGAAAACATCTCACTCAATATAGCCCGTGACGCTCAAGAAGAAGCTGAGATGATATCACTCATCTTGCGTCGCACCGCTGAGCAAAAATCTCAAACCGCCGCCCTCATCACGCCAGATCGATTGCTAGCAAGACGCGTCGCTGTTCGCCTGGAAGAGTGGGGTATTAAGGTGGACGATTCAGGTGGCCGCCCCTTGGCCAAAACTATGCCCGGTGCTTTTTTTGACAGCATCGTCCAGTGTCAAAACTCAGGCTTTGAACCAGCCTTTTTATTAGCGCTGTTAAAACATCCTCTAACTCGCTTAGGGTTTGAAAGAGGGGATAGCCGTCTAGCTGCAAGAGCTCTTGAGATCGTAGCATTAAGACAGCCCTGGATGGGCGGCGGCCTTGAAGGTGTGCGTCAAACCTTCTTAAAAATCAAAGCCCAATGCGATGCTCTAAAAAATGAAGAAAAAAGCAGTGATGCAGAGATCCATATTCATCCAGCAATCAAACGTTTGAATGATGAAGAATGGTCACTTGCAGAGCAATTGCTAGAGCGCGTTGCAATCGCTTTCACACCATTAAGTGAACTGTTCAAATCTCAAAATGAGTATGACCTGCAAAGCTTTATCGAGGCCCACATCTTCGTAGCCGAACACCTCGCTCAATCCTTCGAAGAACGGGAGGCGATACGAGATGCTGAAATCGAAGAAGCAGAAATTGGCAGCCAATTATGGATCGGTGCAGCCGGTGAACAGCTTGCAAAATTATGCGCGGAAATCATCTCACTGAAAACTGTATCTCCAAAATTAAGAGGCAGGGATTACCCCGAGTTTTATAAAAGCCTAATAGCGGGCGAAACAGTCCGCCCGCTCACACCGGTTCACCCGCGTATTTTCATCTGGGGTCCGTTCGAGGCACGGTTACAGCAAACTGATGTTGTCATTCTAGGCGGGCTGAATGAGGGCACTTGGCCCAACACAGCCAATGCCAACCCCTGGCTTTCTCGCCCCATGTGCCAAGAGCTTGGGCTTCCAGCACCAGAACAACATATTGGTTATAGCGCCCATGATTTCGCTTCACTCCTCTGCGCCAAACAAGTTTACTTAACCAGGGCCGGTAAAACGGATGGCGTGCAAACTGTGCCATCCAGATGGATCATGCGCATCAACGCTTTACTTGATGGCTTGGAGGCAAGTGAGCTCTTAGCGCCTAACGAAGCAGAGCCTTTTAACCAATGGGCAGCCTTGAGGGATAAGGTAGAGCCAGCACCTAAAATAAAAAGCCCGGCCCCTAAACCACCAGTTGAAGCCCGTCCGCGCAGATTATCTGTTACACGCATAGAAGATTGGATCGCCAACCCTTACAGCATTTTCGCACGCGCTATTTTAAAACTCGCCCCCCTAGACCCTCTAGGCGCGCCGCCAAACGCGGCCATGCGTGGCCAGATCATTCACAAGGCCATGCAAATTTTCACAGAGCGTCACCCAAAATCCTTGCCTGCAAACAGCGAAGAAGAGCTGGCGTCAATCGCAAGCGATCTGATGAAAGACATCGCCATACATCCGCAAATCGGCACCTTCTGGCAGCCAAGGTTTGAGCGCTTTACCAAATGGTTCGCAGAAACAGAATCAACACGGCGCACGGGGCTCAATGAATGTCACACAGAATTAAGCGGCGCCTTGAAGGTCAAAGCCCCAGCAGGCCCTTTCATCCTCACTGCCAGAGCAGACCGCATTGATGAAGCAAAAGATGGCACGTTTCATATCTACGATTATAAAACCGGAACGGTGCCAACGCCCTCTAAAGTCAAAGCCCTCTTTAGCCCGCAGCTACCTTTAGAAGCCGCCATTCAACAAGAAGCCGGATTTAAAGACTTGGGCAAAGGCGAAGTCACAGCTCTCACATATATCGCAGCAAAAGGCGGCACCCCTGCTGGTGTTGAAACATCCATTAAGGGGGATCAGTTGGGTGAAATCATCGAGCAGTCTTTAAAGCAGCTAGAAAACCTGGTTGCCAAATTCGATAACGCCGAGACGCCTTACAAAGCCCTGCGACGTCATGATTTCAAAGGTCAATATGACTATGACGATTACGCTCATTTAGCCCGCGTGCAAGAGTGGGGTGCTGAAGATGAGGCAGATGAGAAATGAGCAGAGAAACAGCCATGAATGAACAAAATGCTCAGCCGATTGTTGATCTCACCAAAATTTACGAGAAAACAACAATCAATCAGGCAAACGCAGCTGACCCGAAAACTTCAGCTTTCGTCTCTGCCAATGCAGGTACGGGTAAAACCTATATTCTCGTCACCCGGGTGCTGAGATTATTATTGCGCGGCAATGAACCTCATAAAATCCTCTGCCTCACATTTACAAAAGCCGCCGCCGCTGAAATGGAAAACCGCCTGTTTGAGACATTGGCCAAATGGGTGACTATGCCAGAAGAAGAGCTGTTGGATGCGGGCAATAATGAAAGCCTTGCTAAAGTCTTAGGCCGTGCACCAACTCCAGAAGAAACTGAACTCGCCCGCCGCCTCTTTGCAAAATCAATAGAGACGCCAGGCGGTATGAAAGTTCAAACCATTCACAGCTTTTGTGAAAAACTCTTGCAGCGCTTCCCTCTAGAAGCTGAAGTGCCACCGCATTTTAAAGTGCTTGATGAAACCGTTGCCAGTGACATCTTAAAACACGCCATAGATCAAGTGCTCACCAAAGCTCTGAAAAATAAGTCAAGTGATGAAAGTCAAGCCTTAGCGAAAGTCATCACCTTTTCGAATGATGCCCAGTTCGAAGGCCTCATTTTAAACGCGCTGAACCAAAGAGAAATTTGGGGCCCGCTCATTGCACCAGAGCCAGCAGCTTTAATGGCATCACTTACTAACCTATTGCAATTGCCTTCCAATCAATCGACCAGCCATTGGCAAGAGGCAATGGCAAACGCTGTTGATGATGAGTTGATCAAATCACTCGTGCCGATTTTAAAAGACGAGGGCAGTAAGCGCGATGGCGAGCTAGCCGTTAAATTAGAAGAAGCTTTAGAGACCAAATCACGTGATCATCGCATCAGAACGTTGCAAAAAGCCTTTTTAACCGAGAAAAACGAACCCCGTTCTGAAAAGACCTTGCTAACCAAAGCGATTAAAGAAAATTATGCAGGGTTAGCAAGTCAGCTCTTTCGTGCACAAGGGACTTACTATGAAGCTTTCTTAGCTTATGAGAGCCTAACAGTCGCGGAGGCAACCAAAGCGCTGCTGATCTTAGCAGATAAAATCATCACTCTTTATGAGCAACAAAAACGCAGCCGCGCCGCGCTGGATTATCAAGACTTGATTGAAAAAACAGCGGATCTTTTAAGCTCACGTCAAAACACAGCCTGGGTACTCTTCAAGCTCGATCAAGGCCTGGATCATATTTTGGTGGATGAAGCACAAGACACCAGCCCTGAGCAATGGCAAGTTATCACCAGCCTCACAGAGGAGTTCTTCTTTTCTGAAGGTGCGAGAGACGCATACATAAAGCCCACTTCTAATGCTGAAAAATCTCAAGATAAAATGACCCGCATCGAAGAGCGCACACTCTTTGCCGTGGGCGATGAAAAACAATCAATCTATGGCTTCCAGGGTGCTGAGCCAAAACAGTTTAGCGAGATGGGCGAGCATTTCACCAAAAGCGCTGAGCGAGCCAATAAAAACTTTAAAACCATCCCGCTGAATCTCTCCTTCCGCTCAACCAGCGCTGTTTTAAATTCTGTTGACCTAGTTTTCCAAAAGCCACACTTGCGCCAATGCCTCACCATGTCTGGTGCTGAGATCACCCATTACTCTAACCGCCAGTTAGAAGCTGGCCTTGTAGAAATCTGGGATACAGAGCGAGACGAAAAATTAGAAAAATCAGAGGCCTTCAACCCTTTAGAAGAAGGGGGAAGCCATAACGCGTCTGGCCGTTGCGCTGAAAAAATAGCTAAGCAAATCAGAGAGTGGCTGGATAAGGGCGAGATCTTGCAATCAAAAGGGCGCGCCATTGAGGCCGGCGACATCCTCATCCTTGTGCGCAAACGTGCTCCGTTCGCCCCTATGATCATCAGAGCCTTAAAAGCACAAAACATTCCCGTTGCTGGCGCTGACCGTATTGTCATCACTGAGCAATTAGCGGTCATGGATATGCTAGCACTTGGTGATTTTTTACTGCTACCAGAAGATGATTTAGCTTTAGCCAATGTCTTGAAAAGCCCGATCTTTAACCTAGACGATGATGACCTCTTCAAGCTCTCACATGGACGCAAAGGTTCCCTCTGGCAAAGCCTTCGATATTTTGCAAAGCGAGAAGAGAAGTATAACGAAGTTTCAAGCACACTGAGTGTGTGGTTATCACGCGCTGACATCCTCCCCCCATTTGAGTTTTTCTCAAACCTTTTAGAAGGCGAGGGGCTGCGCAAAAAATTCATCGCCCGCTTAGGCGCTGTGGCAGGTGATGCGTTAGATGAATTCATCAACCTCTCTCTGCAATATGATGAGTTAGAGCCCCCTTCAATGCAAGGTTTCCTCTCTTGGTTGCGCCGTTCTGGGGCTGAGGTCAAACGTGATATGGAAAAGGGACGCAACGAAGTGCGCGTAATGACAGTCCATGGCGCGAAAGGCTTGGAGGCAGACATCGTCTTCTTGCCAGACACCTGCTCAAGCAAATCAGCCAGCCAATCAGAAAGCTTGCTGAAAGTGAAGCGGCCTGACTTGCCTTCGAGCCCGCAGAATAAAAACCTTGTCTCAACAACTCTGTGGTCACTTCCCAATAAAAGCCATTTAGCACCCATTAAAGAAGCACGAAATAATATCAATGAAGAAGCTAAATCTGAGCAAATGCGTTTGCTTTATGTGGCCATGACGCGCGCCAGAGACCGTCTCTATGTCTGCGGCTTTGAAGGCACAAGAGGGCGCTCGCAGGATTGCTGGTATAACCTCATTGAAGAAGGCTTGGAAGCTCACCTGAAAGAGGTACAAAAAGCTGACGACACCATCGTGCGCCAGTTTCAAACAGGCGAGCAAAAAGAAGTTGTTTTAAAAGACCAACCAGAGCCAAGCAAACAGCTGAGCGAAGCCCTACCGGACTGGGCAAAAACAAAAGCCGAGAGTGAACCGGTGCGCACCATCCCCGTCGCGCCGTCAAGTGTCATCCCTTATGAAACACCAGAAGATGATGAAGACAAACTCCCTGTTGAGCCAGCCCTCATTAGCCCGAAAAAAATGGGCAATGATGGCCGCTTCATAAGAGGGCGCTTGGTCCATAAATTATTAGAATATCTACCTGATGTACCCGAAGAGGATCGTTTGAAAGCGGCTGAAACCTTAGCCAAACATCACGGGCGAGATTTAAGAGAGGCCCATCAAACCTCAATTATAAAAGAAACTTTGGCCATCATAAATAATCCTGATTACAAAGACTTATTTGGCCCGGGCTCAAAAGCTGAAGTTTCGCTCATCGCTCGGATCACCCCTAAAAAAACAGGCGCAACCCCCTTATTACTGCAAGGCCAAATTGACCGGTTAATTGTGCATGAAGATGAAATTCTCATTATTGATTACAAATCCAATAGACCCAGTCCACGCAAGCTAGAAGACGTCGCAGAGGCTTATCAGGCCCAATTGGCAGCATATCGCATTGCTTTGCGAGAGATTTACCCAAGCCATAAACTCAAATCAGCCCTCTTGTGGACAGATGGTCCTTATTTAATGGAAATCCCAGATGAAATGCTTGATAAATATGAAGCGATTTTGAATAAAGAGGTAAGTGAATAAGCTTTTAGAAACGGGCAAAATAGCGGGGCATGAAGGTGACAGGCCTTGACTTTATTTGTATCATTCCTATCTTCTAGCTTAGATAAATAACAAGCCTTTTTAACTGAAGGATTTCATATATTGAGTGAATCAAGTTAAAGAGAATTACAGCCTTAAAACAGATATTTTAAAAGTCAGCAATTGGCGTGGCGACTGATTAATCGAAATTGTGAAATTGATCAGGAATGAAAGGAATAAAAAATGGCAACGGTTACTGTTTCTGATGAAACATTTGAAGCTGAAGTACTAAATTCAAGTGAACCAGTTTTGGTTGACTTCTGGGCAGACTGGTGCGGACCATGTAAAGCCATGGCTCCAGCTCTAGATGAAGTTGCCTCAGAAATGTCTGGCAAAGCAAAAATCGTCAAAGTGAACCTTGATGATGGTCCAAACACATCAGCCAAATATGGCGTGCGTGCAGTACCAACATTGATGGTCTTCAAAAACGGTGAGCTAGCAGACACAAGAACAGGCGCGCTGCCTAAAAGCGCCCTTGAAGAATGGCTCAACACATACGTCTAAAATGGGCGGAAAAAATTTCTAAAAAAGCCTCGCATGATTGAATTCATGCGGGGCTTTTTTATTAGACCAATGATTAGTAGGCGATTGAATGACAAAGTATATTTAATAAGAAAAAATAGTTTTATAATGAATATAACTTTTAAATTATAAGTTATTAAGTAAAAAATATAGGATTTATATTTACATGCTTGCATTTTTTTCAAAATGAATTCATTTAATTTTATTGATATGTTTTAAGTTATTCGAGAAAATTACTTTTTGGGGGAGAGGCATGTATTTATACGAAATTTTAGGGAGAGTTATAGCGTTTTTATTTTCAGTAATTCTTTTTTTTCTGTCAGTTTTTTCGCTTTTCACAACACTTCCCAAACTAAAACTATATTTATTGGTTGGTGATTATGCTGGTGTATTTGGTTATTCCTTAGGAAGTTTATTGATTTTTTCTTTGCTTTTTTATGGTGCTTATCGCTCGGCAAAGTATAGTTTCAAGGGAGAAGTTAGTTTAAAAACTTCAGAAAAACTTCTAATTCAAGAGAATAAAGACAGCCCAGAAATTGTTATCAAAAATAATAATCTTGATGGAATGAGTGATCAACCATGGGGGTTTTGGGTAATTTTAAAAAATGAGTCAGATGCTCATTGGGCTTTGAAAATCTCAGGATTATTGTTTTTTTTTGATGGGAGCCTCAAGTCTAATATCTATTTATTTTGTAGGTTTTAAAGATCAGAATACTGTAATGATCTCATCATTTTTAGCACTACTTTCTGTATTTCTAATATGGTCGGGAATACGTATGCGTTATAAAAAGTATAGTCTTTTTATTTTTTCAGCAGCTATCTTTTTATGCGCTCAACTTATACATTTTTATGTATCTCCAATATCATTAAGTCTTCTAGGAATCTTGCAATGCATTCTGATGTTGAGTGCTATTCGAGCATGGTTTTATTTGAGAAAAACACAAATTCAAGTAATCGATAATTAAAAGTAAGCTGACTGTTCTCTCACCCCCAAAACATATCCTATCCAATAAAGCAAATCCGCAGATTAGATCACGCAAATCTTCGTGCCGGCCTTCATCGTTGATTTACCCAATAGCACCATGAGAAAATCTCATACTTGTAAGGGCAATTAAACCTTGCATGCTCAACCTTACAAACAAGTTTCATCCATCTTCCTCGCCTGACGATTTCTCACACATTACTGAAACGCAAATTGCTGACGCTAGCGTAAGCTAAGAACCAAATCGTTGGGTACAAATCAAAACGAACAGAGCGTTAGATCTGCAACTTAGTGTTCAGTTCGATGATGTAAAATGAGAAAGGAAATATTATGCCTTATAAAAAGAAATTTGCTATTGCCTCAAGCCTGGCTCTATTTTGCGCCACCACTTTTACCTCTATCCAAGTCAGTTCAGCAGCCTCTAATCAAGCGATTAAATGTGATCGAAATTTCCAACTCGTCAGTGGCAATTGGGTGTCTACGTCTTATTGCGAGGAAGCTTATTTTGCAAAAGTGGCCCAATCATACGGATTTAACGTAACCGCAACTTCAATTCGGAATAAGCCGTTTCAAAAAAGAAATATATGTCGAGCGTTAATAAATGATACGCGGGTTACTGGAATGTGTAAGCAATTTTAAAATGTTAAATCGTAGTGTTTTGCGGTGGTTCATCTATTTATAAAGACAGTAATGGTGGGGAAAGTGAATGAAGAACTAAAGCTGTTAACCAGCCAGCTCCTTCATCCCCAATACATGCCCAGCCAAGTAAAGTGAACCGCAGATCAAAACACGAACACCTTCATGCCGCCCTTCAGCACTGACTTGTAAAGCATCATCGAGGGTCGCAGCGCTTTCTGCCTCAAAACCCATCTCGCAGGCAATGTCAGCCAAAACATCAGGAGAAAGGGCATTTTCCTCCCCCGGGATCGGCACTGCAATCACCTGCGAGGCAAGGCCTAGAAATTCTTTCAAAAATCCACGCACATCCTTGGCTTCCATCATGCCAATAATAATATGCAGCGGGCGGGCAACACGCTCTTCAAGATCACCAAGAATATCAGCCAAAACCAACGCTGCTGCCGGGTTATGTCCGCCATCAAGCCAAAGCTCATCTTCTCTACGCAAATGCGGTGAGTAATCCTCAGGCTGCAAACGCTGCATCCGCGCAGGCCACCTCGCCGTTTCCATAGCAATGCTTAGCGCATCCGGGCTAAGTCTGTCACCAAGCAAATGCTGAGCCACAGCAATAGCAAGCCCAGCATTTTCAATCTGATGCCGGCCGAGTAAATTACGCGGTAAAGGCAGATCAATAAGCTCATCTTCAGATGAATAAACCAACCGTCCACGCTGGGCATAAACATCATAATGCTGCCCGCGAATAAAAGTGGGAGCAGAGAGTTCAGCCGCTTTTTGCTCTATCAACTCAAGCGCTTCAGGCCGTTGCAAACCAATGAAAAGGGGAGAGCCTTGTTTTAAAATTCCAATTTTCTCACTCGCAATTTCTTCAATCGTCTCGCCTAAAAACTTCGTATGATCAATCGAGATCGGAGAGAGTATGGTTGCAGCTGGTTTGGCTACAACATTGGTCGAATCCAGGCGTCCACCAAGTCCTGTCTCCAGCAAGCACCAATCCGCTTGCGTTTCAGAAAAAGCAAGTAGGGCAGCAGCTGTAGTGATTTCAAAAAAGGTAATCGGATCATCACCATTGGCAGCCTTCGTGCGCTCAAGCACATCAACCAAATACTCTTCAGAAATAGGGGAGGTTTTGAAGGTCTCTTTTTCTTTACCGCTTTGTTCTTGCGGAAGATTAATCCGCTCATGAAAAGAAACGAGATGCGGAGAAGAAAACCGCTGCACCTTGTCACCATGCGCTTCTAAAATTGCGGTTAAAAACGCCAGCACCGAGCCCTTGCCATTGGTGCCAGCAATATGAATAACCGGCGGCAATGTCTCATGCGGATTATTGAGTTTTTCAAGAATGCCATAAATGCGATCAAGCGAGAGATCGATTAATTTGGGATGCAGCTTATGCATCTCTTCAAGCAAACTATCAGAACGTCGCATTGAGGCCTTCATCAATGTTAAATGAGTATCTAAAACATCACAATTTAAGAAGCTGTCTTGTCTGATCCATTTTTAGAAGCTTCCTTCTCATTGGGAACATCAGGCTGTTCTAATGGAGCTTCATCACCGCTTTCTAACTCTTCAGCAATGGCAGGTTCATCAGATTTAACAGAGATAATTTCAGCCTCATCCGCTTCAGAGTTCACTAAGGTCTCAGCAACCGCAGCTCCATTCGTCTCAGCCTCTGTTTCTTCCACAACAGGCACTGGCTCTCTCATTAGGATATGACAGAGAGAAGAAAGCGTGTCTTTCATTTTGTGACGATGAACAACCATGTCAACCATGCCATGTTCTTGTAGATATTCAGCTCTTTGGAAACCATCAGGCAATTGCTCACGAATGGTTTGTTTAATAACCCGTGGGCCAGCAAAACAAATAAGCGCGCCAGGCTCAGCTATATGAACATCACCAAGCATAGCGTAAGAGGCGGTAACACCACCTGTGGTCGGGTTTGTAAACACAACAATATAAGGCAATTTTGCCTCACGCAGTCTTTGCACCGCAACTGTGGTTCGCGGCATTTGCATTAAGGACAAAATTCCTTCTTGCATACGCGCACCGCCAGAGGCAGCAAACATAATAAACGGCACTTCAAGTTCAACCGCTTTCATCATCGCAGTGACAATCGCTTCACCAGCCGCCATACCAAGCGAGCCACCTAAGAAGTTAAAATCTTGGCAAGCAACAACAGCGTCTAAACCATGGATTTTACCAGAGCCCGCAAGCACAGCATCTTTAAGATCAGTCTTAGCTTTCGCATCTTTCAAGCGATCGACATATTTCTTTTCATCACGGAATTTTAAGGGGTCATGGGCAACGTCCGGAAAGTCGATTTCCTCATAGTCGCCACCATCAAAGATATCTTTCAAGCGCTCAGGCGCAGACATACGCATATGATAGTCAGAAACAGGAACAACAAATTGATTTGCTTCCAAATCTTTATGGAAGACCATCTGTCCGCTCTCAGGGCACTTTACCCAAAGATTATCAGGCATTTCTCTCTTTGAGAGGATATCCTGAATTTTGGGACGAACAACATTGTTAATCCAGTTCACTTTACGTACGCCTTTCTTAAAACATCCCATTCTTGGGAGAAACGGAGCTACTTCTTAAGCTCTAAAAAATCTCTAACCGACTTCACTTGAGGCTATCTAGTCAATTCATTCTAATGAAAATGCCAGTGTTTGCGAAATAAAAGTCGTTTTTGGTTAAAGCAAATTTGTTCAAATAGCTCTAAATTTAATTTAGGCAAACTATAGAAAAATTGATGCGGCATCAAACGATAATTTATATCTACAGAGGCAACAATTCTATCAATCTATGATTATGCTAAAATCCTAGCAAAAATGACCAAAAAATTCAAAAAAATGCACTAAATAGAGCAAAATAGTCCTTCAACCTTAGGCCCGAACACCTGCGGATAGGTCAGATATAAGAGTTTTTACTTGACTGACAAGCCCCTCGCGTGGGCTGCCATCTTCATTTAGGTTTGCTTCAATTTCACGCACAATGGCAGAACCAACAACTGCACCAGCCGCACCAGCTGTAATATCGCGAACCTGCTCAGCCGATTTAACCCCGAAACCAACAGCAATTGGCAGGTCAGTTTGGCTTTGAATGCGCGCCACATTGGCAAGCACATCAGAAATATCAGGCGCATTTACGCCTGTAATCCCTGTGACAGAAACATAATAGAGAAAGCCGCTGGTATTTTGTAAAACTTTAGGCAATCGGGCATCATCAGTTGTAGGTGTCGCTAATCGAATGAAGTTAAGCTCAGCTTCCATAGCTGGTAGGCAGAGCTCTTCATCAGCCTCCGGTGGCACATCCACAACAATAAGCCCATCAACACCAGCTTCCTTAGCGTCTTTCACGAATTTATCAGGCCCATAGCGATAAATCGGGTTGTAATAACCCATGAGCACAAGTGGTGTCTCATCATCGTCTTTGCGGAATTCACGCACCATCTCAAGGGTCTTGATCATAGTCTGGCCGCTGGCAAGTGCTCGCTCAGAGGCAAGTTGAATAGCAGGCCCATCAGCCATCGGGTCAGAAAACGGCATCCCAAGTTCAATCACATCAGCGCCAGAAGAGGGCAGAGATTTTAAGATCTCAAGCGAAACATCATAGGTCGGATCGCCAGCAGTTATAAAGGTAACAAGGGCACCGCGCTTTTCAGATTTTAGCTGCTCAAAACGGGCATCAATACGTGTTTTAAAAGTCATTATTATTTATCTCACCCTTAGCCTAAATATTCATACCCAAATGCTCAGCCACCGCAAACACATCTTTATCGCCGCGCCCACAAAGGTTCATAACAAGCAAATGATCTTTATCCAGCGTTGGTGCCAGCTTTTTCACAAAGCCAAGTGCATGAGATGGTTCAAGCGCTGGGATAATCCCTTCATATTTCGAGCACATCTGGAAACCATCAAGCGCCTCTTTGTCGGTTGCAGAAACATACTCAACCCGGCCAATATCCTTAAGCCATGAATGCTCAGGCCCAATACCCGGGTAATCAAGCCCAGCTGAAATTGAATGGCCTTCTAAAATCTGTCCATCTTCATCTTGCAAGAGATAAGTGCGGTTACCATGCAGCACCCCAGGTAAACCACCATTTAAAGAGGCCGCATGATCTGGTCCATCAAGACCGCGCCCGGCTGCTTCTACGCCATAAATATTGACATCTTTGTCATCAAGGAACGGGTGGAACAAACCAATCGCATTCGAGCCACCACCAATACAAGCCACTAAGCTGTCAGGTAAGCGCCCCTCAGCTTCCATCATCTGTTCACGCACTTCGCGGCCAATCACAGATTGGAAATCACGAACAAGCGCCGGGTAAGGGTGCGGGCCAGCCGCAGTGCCGATTATGTAAAAGGTATCCTCGACATTGGTCACCCAATCGCGAAGCGCTTCATTCATTGCATCTTTCAGCGTGCCGCGCCCAGCAGTTACAGGGCGAATTTCAGCGCCAAGCATTTTCATGCGGAACACATTCGGGCTCTGGCGCTCAACATCTGTTGCGCCCATAAAAACGGTACAAGGCAGGTTAAAGCGAGCAGCAACTGTTGCCACAGCTACACCATGTTGACCAGCACCGGTTTCAGCGATGATGCGGGTCTTGCCCATACGTTTTGCAAGAAGGAGTTGTCCAAGACAATTGTTGATTTTATGAGAGCCTGTATGGTTAAGCTCATCGCGTTTGAAATAGATTTTCGCGCCGCCAAGATGCTCAGTTAAGCGCTCAGCATGATAAAGCACGCTAGGCCGACCCGCATAATATTTTAAAAGATAATCAAGTTCTTTTTGAAACTCTGGATCAGCTTTGGCTTCATAATAAGATTTCTCTACATCGAGAATGAGCGGCATCAAGGTCTCAGCCACAAAGCGTCCACCAAATAACACAAAGTGGCCCTTTTCATCGGGGCCATTCATCAAACTATTGGCGATGTTACTTATCTCAGTCTCTGCCTGTGTCATCTGGCTGAAATCCTTCTTAAATTATTCTTGGTTCCGCTGATAAATAGATCAAGCTCTACCTTTATTTTTTTGCCGCCGTAATAAACGCTTCTATAAGGCTGATATCCTTAACTCCAGACGTACTCTCAACTCCAGAAGAAACATCAACAATGGCAGCCCCGGTGAGTTCAATCGCAGTTGCAACATTATCTACCGTTAACCCACCAGATAGCATAAAACGGCGCTTCTCTTTTTGGCCCTTTAAGGCCTCCCAGTCAAATGGAATCCCATTACCACCGGGTAAATCCGTGAGCTTAGGGTCAGCCTTGGCGTCAAATAAAATGATATCAGCAGTTGAGTAGTCGTCTGCTTTTGCAGCATCCCCTGCGTCTTTAATACCTATGGCTTTAATAAGAGGGGTATTAAATCTTGTTGCAATTTCAGAAACACGTTCAGGCGTCTCACTGCCATGGAGTTGTATATAATCTGGCTGAACCTCTTCGATAATGGTTTTTAAATCTTCGTCTATGGGGTTCACCACCAAAGCGACGACCTTAGCAGAAGCAGACTGTTCTTTAATGAAAAGGCTAAGTTCTTTAGCTTGTTCAAGTGTTAAATGCCTCGGGCTCTTAGGGAAAAACACAAGCCCAATGAAATCAGCGCCAGCCTCAAGGGCAGCGCGTGCCGTTTCTTTTGTTTTTAAGCCACAGATTTTAACGTTCAAATGAAAAACCTCAAACTCTCAAGAACCATTTTAGAAGGTGAGGAGAGTATTTAAATCTTATTGATAAAATGAATTATTTCGGCGCTGGTAGTGAGGCTTGTGCATTGGTTGCAAGCTCACGGCTTAAGCGCTCAGCTTCCTTGCGCCATTCTTGCGCTTCATGACTACGCATTTTGGCGGCGTTACGCCATTTTCCTTGGCCTGCCCAGGCAGCAAAACCACCAATAAGAACACCAATTAATAACGCCCCAAACAGAAAAACAAAAAAAGGGCCGTCAATCGCCAATAGCGGAGCTTCAGGTGAAAGCGGATCAAGAGCAAGACGCACAATGTGCCGATTAGCAACAGCAATGGCTATGATGATCACAGCCAAAGGAATAAAAAATATAAGATTTATCAGTTTCTTGAGCACGTCTAGATCCTCAAAATTTTAAAGTCAAAAATTGATATAGCCTGCGATAGTTTAAAACATAAAATAATAAACGAAATATATCATTTAATAGTTCGTTTAATTTTTTGAAAATGAAAGTGCTGCAAACATGAATTAATTACGAGGGCAAGATGTTAAGCCCTCGTTCAATGAAGAATGTATAAAGCCAAATAAACCAACGAAGCAAAGTTCTGAATTGGCTTAGCCTTCATATTCAGCATTGAGCCGTTCACGCAATTCTTTACCCGTTTTAAAGAAGGGAACAAATTTCTCTTCAACATTCACCGGTTTGCCAGTGCGCGGGTTGCGCCCTTTTCGAGCTGGGCGATGCTTAACAGTAAAAGCTCCAAAGCCGCGAAGTTCAACACGCCCACCATTTTCAAGAGCGGCAATGATTTCATCAAAAATGACATTTACGATTTTATCAACATCACGATGAAACAAATGCGGATTAGCAGCAGCAATTTTTTGGATAAGTTCGGACTTAATCATAAGGTGCCCCGTCATTATTTTGATCCTTTATTCATTTTACCTTAGCAAATTTTAATCATGGGTGCCATTTAGAAATTAAACTTCCAGAATGACGGGCACTCATTAATCCATTTTGAGATAAATTTTTTAAAATTGGTTTTAAATCTAAGCCTAAAAGACTGGCAATATACAGCCCAACCCGGCCAATTAAGCCCCCAGAATGAGGGGGTTCGGTTTTCCAGTCAATAACTGGCAAATAGTTAGGAACTTTCTTGGCCTTTTGAAGCCAGTTAAGCGCTTGCTCTTCACTTCCAATCTCATCAATCAAGCCATATTTAAGAGCCTGACGACCAGAATAGATACTTCCTTCCATAAATCCTGGAATTTCAGCGGGCTTAATATCGCGGCGTTCCACGACCAAATCAACAAACCATTTATGGCTCTCAGAGATCATATCTTGGGTTGAAGAGCGTCCAAATTCATCAAGCGGCTGAAAAGGAGAGGGGACTGCTTTGAGGTTCCCGCTTTTCATCTCATTCATTTTCACGCCAAGCTTGTCCATCATGTTTGAAACCTCAGCCCATTGCATGATAACGCCGACAGATCCTGTAATACTGTTACTGCGTGCGATAATATGGTCTGCGGCAACACCCGACATATAAGCAGCTGAAGTCGCCATTGTTCCAAAGATGGCAACAACAGGCCGGTCTTTAGCAACGCGCCGAATATCTTCATACAAGGCTTCACCACCGGTTGTGGTCCCGCCCGGGCTGTTAAAAGAAACGATAAGAGCTTTAACAGATTTATCCTGCGCTATTTTTTTAAGAATATCTGCCCTGGCTTTGTTATCTGTAATTATGCCAGAGACTTCAATACGAGCAATCTGATCTGCAATACCAAGATTAGCTGCAAATTTCTTATCAAATGTTGCGAGACTAAATAGGCCAACAACCCCAATAACAACAGCAATGATACGCCATAGTATCAGCTTTTTTTTCAACTTACGTCGATCAAGGATATATTCAGCTTCTTCTGACAATTTTTATAACTTTCCCAAATGTTTTGCACCGGTTGCTTGTTGCGGATGCCTCATAAGCAACCTAAAGGTGCATTAAAAAAGAGATTGTATCTTCTTCTTAATTGGTGCCCATAGTAAGGCAAAAATCTTCTGAAACGCAACAACTACCTAATAATATTAGTAAAAATTGGCTTTATGGATAAGAAAGTTACTCATATTTGAATGACAAGGTTGCCTGAGAGCAACGAATTCAGACTGTAAGTTATACTAGCAGCCCTCCAATTTTTATTTTGGCAAAATCACAGTGTGATAATTCACACATCTATTCTTTCTCATGTCTCCTATTGTCAAATCATCAACAGCGCGGGGCAATAAAGCGAAGCGCAAACAGATTAAAGACATAACGGA
>CAXIBI010000050.1:0-17445 GCA_964022305.1 uncultured Hyphomicrobiales bacterium
AGCTAGATTGTAAAATCTTAGAAATCAGAGAATTTGAGTAGAGTGCGTTGCGTTTTTAATGAGCATTACGATGGAGGGAGTGCTCTTCTTCAGAGCACGTACATGGCAGCGCCAGCTGCCCGGCGCTTAGCGCCGCACCTCGTAGGCCTGAGCGCAGCGAAGAATAGCCGTGAGAGAAAACAAACTCTATCTTATGCCTCATCACGCTGCAATTGTGTACGCGCAAGCTCAGCGTAAATGCCGCCCTTTTCAAGCAAACTCTCATGAGTGCCTTCTTCCACAAAGGCACCCTTATCAAACACAAGGATCCGATCAGCATGCAGCACAGTTGATAGACGGTGCGCAATGGTTAAACTGGTGCGCCCTTTCAAAACACTCTCGAGTGCCTCTTGAACTTTTTCTTCACTGCCAGCATCAAGCGCGCTTGTTGCTTCATCCAAGAGTAAAATAGGAGCATCCCGTAAAATCGCTCTTGCCAAGGCAATCCGTTGTCTTTGCCCACCAGAAAGCCCCTGCCCGCCTTCACCGATGCGTGTTTCATAACCCTGCTTAAAGCTTTCAATAAACTCATGCGCTTGCGCCGCTTGAGCGGCTTTTAATACGTCATCCTTTGAGGCACCAGTACGAGCAAATGCAATATTCTCATAGATCGACGCATCAAACAAACTCGCCTCTTGTGGCACCAAAGCAAACGCTTGACGCAAATCGGATAATTTAAGCTCGTTTACTGACACACCATCAATAAGCACAGCACCTTGAGAAGGATCATAAAAACGAAGCAACAATTGAAAGAGCGTACTCTTACCAGCACCAGATGCACCAACAATGGCAATCCGCTCACCAGCTTTAATATGAAAATTCACAGTCTCTAAAACGGTTTCGTTATCGCGTTCAGGATAAGAAAACTGCACATTTTTAAACTCAATCTCACCTTGCACCGCACCATCAAATTCTCTCGGATTTGCAGGAGATTTAATCAAAGGAGTTCTATTTAAAAACTCAGAGAGCCGCTCCGCCGCGCCGGCCGCCTGCGCAAGCTCACCCCAAACCTCTGTAAGCGCTCCAAGCGAGCCACCAGCAAACACCGCATAAAGCATAAATTGTACAAGCGTGCCTGCACTCATATCACCTGAAATCACATCATGCGCGCCATACCACAAAATCAAAACAATGCTCACCATCACAAGAAAAATTGCAACAGCTGTTAAAAAAGCACGCGCTTTCGTTCTCTCTAAGGCCTTCTCAACGGTCTGCTCATTGGTTTCTGAAAAATGCTCAGTCACATTATCTTGCGCATTAAAGGCCTGAACCGTTCTGATATTTGAGAGCATCTCAGCGCCATATTTATTAAGCTCCGCCATCGTATCTTGCGCTGTATTAGAAAGGCGTCGTACCACACGACCATAAAACATCAACGGCAGCACAATAAGGGGAATGGCCAAAATCACCATGATCGACAATTGCGCACTGGTGATCACCATCATCACCAACCCACCAATTGAGTTCCGCAGAGCCTGGCTCACACTGGCGCGAATAGCTGCATTAATTAAAGTGGTATCAGCTGCCAACCGAGACATCAGCTCACCAGAGTGGTTTGCATCAAAAAATTGCGCGCTAAAGCCCACCACCTTTTTAAACACATCTTGCTTTAAGTCAGCCACGAGCCGCTCACCCAGCCAATAGACGCAATAAAACCGAAGCGCAGAGCCAAGCGCTAAGAAAGTAACAATCACAATCAACAACTGAAAATAAGCGTCTATCCCAGCTTTATCAGTACTGGCAATCCCCTGATCGATCACCAATCTCGTTGCAAAAGGCAAAGCTAATGTTGCGATAGAGGCAACCAATAGAGCCACGATCGTTAACACCAACATGGATGGATAACGTTTTAAAAAGGGAAGCAAATGGCCAAGTGGGTGCACAGCTTTAAAAGATCGTTTGTTAGAGGAGCGATCCTTTAACTCAATAGGGGCGACAGTCATAGAATAATCTTAACTTCTTCAACAATTTAACAAAATATGGATATCACATCACCATAATGAAAACATCCACTAAAGTCTATAATTCAGACGTACCAAGAACAGCTGAAAAATTTTTAAGATTAATCAGTGAACAGTGACTTGCTTATAAGTCAAATAGAACAGAAAGAAAACGAAAAGATAAGACCGCAGCCTCATAAATTAATTGCTTTGGCCTAAGCTTCTATCATAATCGAGGCAACGGCAGAATATAACGCTGTCCAGGCATGTCTTACTTCTTCAGTAAAATCAGAGCCTAAACCTTCTTCAAGCGTCCAAACAAGCGCATCAGCCACAGGTACAAAATGGTCCTCAACAACCCCATAGGTTTTATGCTTGCGGCCCATATCTTCCAAAATAGGTATAAGCTTATCAGGATGATCAAGCGTATTAACCAAAACCTTAAGCGCACCCATCAATTTTTTCTTTTGCTCTCTTAAATCTTCTGAAAAGAGAGATCTTAAATCCGGCTCAATATCAAACAATCTTTGATAAAACATATCAGCAGCTACATCAGATATTTTTTCAACAACCTTAAAGCTCTCTTGGACAAGAACCTTTTGCTGCTCAGAAACACCGAACAATTCACGTGACTGAGAATTTTGAGATGAAAGCTCAATTGGCTCTAAAGGAGCTTCATAAGATGGATAATCCTCTTCCATCTCATCCATAGGCAAAGAAGGGGCACCATTTTTTGCTTCATCAGAGATTTTTGCAATATTACCTTCTAAATTACCAACATGCAGATTGAGAGTTTTTAAAATTTCACCAATCTCTTCTGTAGCTTCTTTGGTTTGCTCAGCAAGAATTTTCACTTCACCAGCCACAACAGCAAAGCCTTTACCGCTCTCACCCGCACGCGCCGCTTCAATTGTTGCATTCAGCGCAAGTAAATTTGTTTGCCGTGTCACAGCATTAATTTGCGCCGCAACACCAGAAACTCTTTCAATCTGCTCTTTAAGGCTAACAACTTCTTTTTCACTATTTTCAATATTATTTTTAAGAGCAGTTGAATAAGTCATGCGATATCCATCTTTTTTGAGAGTAATCACTACAAAAAACAAAATTGCGAGTCATTTATATCCTTTAAGATATGCGCAATTGAGGTAAAGAAAGACTTAATATTCATTTCTCAACGAAGGCATTTCCCAGAAAGCTAAAGCCGTTTAGATATCTCTCGGCGCAGCACCGGCAAATAATCTTGCTCAAACCAAGCATTTTTCTTTAACCAATGATTATTGCGCCATGATGGATGCGGGAGTGGCAGATATAAGAGATTAGAGTCTAGTTTTAAAAATTCTTTATAATTTTCAACCGTTTCATATAAAGGAGCCTTTGCATATCCACCTAAAATATCATGCCCTTTCAAATGAAAGGCGAGTGAATATTTGCCAACCAACAAAATCAACTCAAGTTGCGGTAAGAGAGAAAATAAACGGTCATGCCATTCAGCTGCGCACTCTTTACGAGGTGGCAAATCAGCCCCCTTCTCAGTTTGCCCAGGAAAACAAAAACCCATAGGAATAATGGCTATGCTTTTAGGATCATAAAACACGCTCTCGTCAATCCTCATCCACTCACGCAAACGGTCACCAGAAGCATCAGTAAAGGGGCGACCAGATAAATGCACCTTTGTGCCAGGGGCCTGACCACAAATTGCAATTTTAGCCTTAGAAGAAACTTGAAATACAGGACGAGGTTCATGCGGCAAGCCCTGTTTGACCGGGTTCGTTACACACAAACGACATGATTTCATTTCAGAAATAAGTTTATTTAGGGCTTGAGTAATAAGGACCTCACAAAAACTTTTATTAAGCTCACAGAAATCTGAATTGGCAAATTTGGAGCAATGCCTCATTATAACTCTAATAATGAGTTACAACTGTGACAAATCACACAGTTCAAAAACTTTGAATGCCTTAATGTTGAGGTTATACTCAACCCCCAACTTTAATGGAGACGAAAATGTCACCTCTTATGAAAACAAGCAAACTAACAACTCAGACGAAAATAATGATATTAGCCAGCTTAGTCATTTTTTCTTCAGCTTTAATGCTAATAACAAAAGACGCAAATGCCGGAAAATATAAATTAAAATGCAAAGGACCTTATCAGGTTGTCCAGGGCAATTTAATTTCAACCCCACCTTGTCAAAATGCTTATATAGCTAAGGTCGCAAGATCATATGGTCATAGAGTAACTGCAAAACAAGTAAGAAATAACTTCCACAAGAAGTTAGAAATTTGCGACCACATTGGCCATGATATACGTATTAGCGATTACTGCCCTAATTATCGTAATGTTGCACCGTCAGTCGGTCGTTAAGAGCCATCAAACAAATTATTTCTGATCTTCGATATATTTAATACCTTTAAATAATCACATTTCTAAAATGCATTATCCCTTGCTTCTTTTTTGAATAACGGGATAATGCTTTCCCATGCGCACATTAAAAAATATAACTCGGTTGAACTATCACGAGTTCTTTAAGATCAAAACTAGTCTCTTGAAGAACAAAGTGCTTGCAGCAATTGCCCTAACCCCGTTCCTAGCAAGTTGCGGTGGGCTAGGCTACACGCCCCCTCCAGGTGCAAAATTAGGTGATGCATTTTTAAGCCTAAAAGTCACCACAGATGATAGAGGCCGTATGGCCGAAGGTTCTGATGTTGTCATCTCAATCGAGAATACATCAGCTGAAGATACAAAAAACCAAGTGATCATTGGAGATGTTGTCAAACTTTCTCAAGGGGATACAGGCATTAAAGTCAACTTCCCTATAGATAAAAACAAATTAAATGAATGTGGCGCATCAATGAGCTGTTATATCTATGTAAAGATCGTAAAAAACGGCACTACTTACTATAAAACAAACACCCCCGCAGCTTATAAAGCAGGCCAGACAAACGCTGCTATTACTATCTCCAAAGCAACCTAATTAACAAGCTCATCTCAATAGTGATTTTGGCAATGTCCCAAGTTTTAGCATACGCCGACGCAGAGCTAACCACCTCTTGCAAGAAGGCCGTTTAAGGTTACATTTCACAATGATCGAGGGAGAAGTATCTCGGCCGTTATGTGAAACCCGTTTAATATGCACTTGATATTTTTTCTTTAATGTCCCCACCCAAGATAAACTCGCAGCTTCAGGCAATTGAGAACTAGAAAGCGGCAAAGGCTGCACGCAGTTCTTCTTAAACAGTGTCCCATCACCCTGAAATCGATGAGACGAATAAACCTGATATCCCGTCTGACAAACATAGATTGAAGGAACAGTTCTATTGTTCTGAAACCCATCATAAACAGGTTGCATTCCCCTCCAAAACGCCCCCCATTTTTTGCCTGCTTTTTGCGGCAAATGCCGTGCCCAATTCTTATCCGTTAATCGGAAGGGAAATATATGAATAGGCAGAATTGTCTGCCCGCTTTTCAAAGCGATAGACACAAGATCATAAAGAATACTCATTGGCCCATTTTTGAGCGCATAGCACCCTTCAGAAGAGCAGCCACCATGGATAAGCAAATATGAACCGGTTCTTTTTTTAAGAGCATCAAACACATTTGGAAAAGCTAAATTTAACGCACGCGGCCATTTCCGAGATGACCAAAGCACATCACCGGCTGGGACATGATAAAACCCCTCAGGTGCCTGCTTATCTCCTTCAGCCACTTTAGGTCCAAGCTTGCCTGAATAATTACAGACCTCAAAACTCTTATAAAGTTTGTAAATACCCTTCGATTTTATCCATACTTCTAATGTTTTTTCTTCCTTGAAAATTCGCACATACAAACGAATTTTACCCTCATAACCAATCGCTTTGAGCCGTTCTTTCAAACCAGCTTCTGATGATGAAAGCAAAGTTTCAGCGCCAAATAGCTGCTCAACAGAATTAAGCAGTAACAAAGAAACGAAAAAAAAACTGAGCAAAGATTTTTTAACCAAAAGAGCCTCTTCACAAAGCTGTTACCTAAGTTCAGATTAAAATGAGGTGACAAACCCAGCACTTTTAAGACAAACTAATATAAAGAGATCACTAAATAAGATTTTAGAACTAAAGCAATTTCTATATAATTTTTTAAGAGTTCAATACTTTAATATACCAGTCATTGTTTTGGTTGAAAATCAATGAAACTTGATAGTAACAGTTGAGAAAAGAGTACCCCTTATGAAAAAGATAAAATTTATCCTCACAGCTTTAAGCTCTTTGTTTTTAATCACCTCACTCAGCTTATCCGCTCAAGCTGGTAGTCGGTACAGTCAAAGTGAACAAGGCTTTTTCCTCTTTGATTTATTTGCAAGCGCACCCGAGAGCAAATATAGAAAAGGAAAACCCAAAGTTCGTGGCTTTCAAAGAAAAGTCGGCGGCTATTCCTATAAATATTCAGACACACTAAACGGTTTCGGCAGTCGCCCTGGAGATTTAAACCCAATCTTTGACGGTAGAGGCCTCTTTAGCGAACGCCTAGGAACTGACGGCCCTTACATCGGCAATTAATGTAAATTTGCCCTGCAAACATCTGAAGCAACACTGAAGTTGAGATGCAACATCTTATCTAGAAACCGTTCATAAGTGGCAGTAAAGTCCTCTTTACGGCCACTTTTTATTTGACTCAAACCCTCCCTCAATCAAACATGTGCCTAGCGCAACATAGTTAATAGAGGTACAATTATGGGTCTTTTCAAAAAAGCTTTTCTCACTGCAACACTTGTTCTCGGTCTAGCAGCTGCTCTCACACTAAGCCCAACGATCGCAGAAGCGAAGTGCAAGAAATTCGGGTTTACTGTCAATGATTATGGCAAAAAAGGCCCAACCGAAGATGCAAAACGTTTGCTTGATAAACACATTGCTGAATGGATGGCAAAAAATAATATTAAAAACTACCGCACAAAACCAAAAACCGTTTCATGCGAACTTTTTATAGATGTCATACTTTTCGATGAATATACCTGCCGCGCGGATACCGTCGCTTGCTGGTAATAAACTTTTTCTAATAAGAAAAGCCTGCCCCATAAACAATCTACGGGCAGGCTTTTTTATTTAATCACTGTTATGTCTAAGGCATGTCGCATCAAGCGGCCTCACAAACGTGCTTTCAATCCACCACTCAGGATAGCGATTTTTCAAGATCTCACCTGCATGTTCAGCTTGGCAAAGAGTTTCAAACAACCCAAAGCAAGTCGCACCAGAACCTGAAAGACGAGAAATCAAACACCCTTCTTGTGATTCAATTTCAGCCAATACGTTCCCAATTTGAGGGGCGACCTTTAAAGCCGGTTCAAGCAAATCATTACCAAACGCATTCATATAATCAATCACATCGGAAACAGAGCAAAACGACTTAGCCGCCAACTTCTCTCGCCCCCCGTGACCATGACCAGCATCACCTTTTAAAGGTGCTGCATTCAATTCCTGAAACACCTGGCCCGTCGGCACCGGCACCCGCGGGTTCACAAGTAAAAGTCCTAATTTCGGAAACTGAGTGAGAGGAGTGACTGTCTCTCCAATACCCGTCATAAATGAGGGCACTGAGTTTAAACACACAGGAATATCAGCCCCAAATCGCAAGGCAAATTTATGCAAATCAAGCGAAGAAAGATCAACACCTCGCAGCTTCATTGCCTCACTTATCAGCCGCAATGCAGCCGCTGCATCAGCAGAGCCACCGCCAAGTCCAGCTGCTACCGGAAGCCTTTTATCAAGATAGAGTTTCCCAGTAGCCAACAACTGATCCTGAGGAACCTCCGAAAGATTTAATGCGCTCTCTTTAGAAACCCATTCAAAAAAATGGCGAGAGACTTCTTCGACCAAGTTTTCACCTTCAATAGCTTGCGCTTCAGGGCCCTCAACTTGGCAATCAAGCGCAGATAAAAGTGCAGTCCCATCATCGACTGACAAACGAAGCTTGTCCCCACTTCCAGCAAACACAACAAGGCTCTCAAGCTCATGATATCCATCAGCTCGTTTACCAAGAACTTTAAGTGTGAGGTTAACCTTCGCCCACGCTGTATCAGTAAAAACTTCACCAGCAGAAGACGACACAGTCTTATGGTCTAGAGATGACAAATAAATCTCCTAAAAAACCATCAATCGATTATTTTTTTTTAAGGGTAGCTTTAGCTTGGCGCTTTTCAGGCAAACCATCTTTCATCTTTTGGTTCACTTGTTTTATCAAATCTTCCTCAGGCTCTAAGCTAAGCACTTGTTTCCATTGAAAACGGGCCTCGTTTTTACGGCCCACACGCCAATAAACATCTCCCAAATGATCATTAATCACCGGATCATCCGGGCGCAACATCACAGCCTTTTCTAAAATGCCAACCGCTTCTTTATATTGACCTAATCGGTAATGAGCCCAACCAAGGCTATCAACATAATAACCACTATTCGGTTTTAATTTCACAGCCTTGCGAATAAGTTTCATCGCATTAGAGAGGTTAAGGTTTTGATCAACCCAGCTATAGCCAAGATAGTTCAAAACATCAGGTCGGTTCGGACTAAGCTTTAAGGCCTGTTTAAAGTCTTTTTCAGCCTTAGGCCACATTTTTGCACGCTCATAACTAATCCCACGGCCATAATAATAAAACCAATCACTCGGGCGTGGCTTTTTCAAAAGCGAAATTGCTTTACTATAATTCGCACTAGCTTCTGCATATTTCTTCTCATCCAAATTGAGCTTGCCCAGCGCATTAAAGAGGTCAATATCAGTGCTATATTTGTCGCGCAAGCCCTCAAGCAATTGCAAAGCCATATCAGGTTGTTTTTTTGAACTTAAACATTGAGCTTTTAAAATCTGCGCATCCAACCAAATCGGTTCACTCTCATCAATAGAACTTAAATAAACAAGCGAGCGATCATACTTCTTCACGCGGTAAAGCAAATTAGCTAATGAATAATTAGCTGCTGCAAATTGAGGACGAAGCAACCGGGCCATCTGCAAAAAGATCAAGCCATCATCAATCCCACCAGTTTCAGAGCGGCGGTCACCCAGACTAAAAAAGATCTCAGCCAATCCTTCTTGCGCCGTCGTCACATGTGATGCTAGTGGAATTTTCGCTTTTATTTTTTCCTGAATTAAAACCAAGTCAGGATGACGAAAACGCGCGCGCTTAAAATGCTTATCTAGAACGGTGAGCGCTGCCCGGCGTTGATTATTCTTAGCTAAAAATTGCGCATAAGAACCAACAAGGCGAACCATCTGATGATACTTGCGATAGAGACGTGAATAAGCCCGCTGCGCATCTTTGACCTTACCATTAACATCCGCAATAAGCGCTCTGTGATATTGCTGATAATCCCGTACCCAATCTGTATCGGACTTTTCGTTCAGCAATTTCATCGCTTTTGAGTAGTCGCCCTTCTCAGATAAAATCCAGGCTTGTGAAATTTTCTCGATTAAAGCACCAAGCGGCCCATCACTGCTGGCTAAAAAGTGTTCTTCAGCAGCGCTATAATTTTTCAGTCTAAATTCATCAACACCTCTAAACAAACGCGCAAAAGGATGAGCAGCATCGAGCTTAATAAGTTTTTGGCTTAAATCTGTTGAGCGCTCCCAATCGCCCCCCATAAGCTCAAGCAAGAAAGATTGCTCTAAAATCCGTTTATTGTTCGGCTCATAATCAAGGGCCCGGCGCATATACTGCGCAGCTTCAATCGTGTCATGATTTGAACTTGCATAACGACCAGCCAAATAACTCCCTAAAAACGAGCTAGATTGCAATCCTGGCAGGGGCTTATCCGCCAATACACCTCCACTAAAGAGCAAAGCTCCCGCGATACTAATTACACAAAGAAAAGTGGTTAAAGGTGAAAAGAATTTTTTCATATAAGTCGTTATCCATAAATGAAATGTCATTCTCATAAAGATGACCTGTTTTGCCTGCCTTCGCAAGTCACAATGCACCATTATTAAACTAACTATGAAGGTCCTTATGTGGCAAAGCTATGGTAGGCATAAAAAAATGCCGCAAACTTGGATAAATTCAGCCTAAATGGCTATAATTTGACCCAAACTGCGGCATTTTTTAACAAACAAGGTAAACTTCAATTAATCGTCATATTGAAGTTTAAAGCTTTAAAGAACCAATCTAAAAGTTCCTTACATATTCGGATAATTAGGTCCCCCACCCCCTTCAGGTGTCACCCAAGTAATATTCTGAGCCGGGTCTTTAATATCGCATGTTTTACAATGCACGCAGTTTTGTGAATTAATCTGAAAGCGAGGATCACTCCCCTCCTCGCGGATCACTTCATAAACACCAGCCGGGCAATAATGCTGAGCAGGCTCACCATATTCGGGCAAGTTCTGCTCAATCGGAATAGATGCATCAGCCAGTTTCAAATGCACAGGCTGATCTTCCCCATGATTGGTTGCTGAAAAACTCACATTTGTTAAGCGATCAAAAGAAAGCACACCATCCGGTTTCGGATACTTAATTTCCTTATAGTCACTAGCTTTGCCGGTGCTCTCAGCATCCGTTTTACCATGGCTCACAGTGCCAAGAATGTTAAACCTGAAAATGGTTGCAAACCACATATCAAAAGCACCAAGTGTTAAACCACCAAGCGGTCCAAACTTACCATTTAGCGGTGCCACATTGCGAACAGGCTTCAAGTCCTTACCAACGGGACCAGAGCGTAGCTCGGCATCATAAGCGGAAAGCTCATCACCAGAGCGCCCCTCACCAATCGCAGCATGTGCCGCTTCAGCCGCAGCAATACCAGAAAGCATCGCATTATGATTACCTTTAATGCGCGGCAAATTCACAAGACCAGCCGAACAACCAAGCAGTGCACCGCCTGGGAAAACAGTTTTAGGGATAGATTGATACCCACCCTTGGTTACAACACGCGCGCCATAAGATACACGCTTGCCACCTTCAAGAACTTCTGCAATTTCAGGATGATGCTTCCAGCGTTGAAACTCATTATAAGGAGAAAGATGCGGGTTCTTATAATTTAGATCAACAATATAGCCGACATAAACCTGGTTATCTTCCAAATGATACATGAAAGAACCGCCACTATTTTTCAAACCCAACGGCCACCCCATTGTGTGGGTGACCTCACCTAGTTTGTGATTTTCAGGCTTAACTTCCCAAATCTCTTTAATACCAATACCAAATTTCGGCACGTCATAATCAGCATCCAAGTCATACTTGGCAATCACTTCTTTAGAAAGAGAACCACGCGCCCCTTCAGAAAGCAGCACATATTTGCCGTTTAAAATCATACCCGGCTCATAGTTCGGACCAGGTTTGCCATCTTTTTCCAATCCAAATTCACCAGCAACCACGCCAGTAACTTCACCGCTCTCACCATAGATCAATTCAGAGCATGCCATATTCGGGAATACTTCAACGCCGAGTGCTTCCGCTTGCTCAGCCATCCAACGACAAACATTGCCCATAGAGACAATGTAATTGCCATGATTATTCATCAACGGCGGCATTAAAAAGTTAGGAAGACGCAGCGACCCAGCAGGACCCAAAAACAAAAAACGATCACTCGTAACTTGTGTCTTTAAGGGAGCGCCTTTTTCCTTCCAATCAGGAATAAGCGTATCAAGACCAATCGGGTCTAAAACAGCACCAGAGAGAATATGAGCCCCAACCTCAGATCCCTTTTCTAGCACCACAACATTTAAATCTTCATCCAGTTGTTTTAAACGAATGGCAGCTGAAAGCCCCGCAGGCCCAGCGCCAACAATAACAACATCAAAATCCATCGCATCCCGTTCAGGAAGCTCTGCTTGATCAACCATTAAAATCTCCTCTAGAGCATATTGTGCAAAAACGGACGCTATGTGGGCACCTGAAGCTCAAAAGCCACTATCGGTTTATGCAAAATTCAATACGCTAAATCTAAAACTTAGATCATGCCTGTGTAATCTTGTGTAAAATCCACACTGATCTAAGGTTGCTAGCAACTTTCCAACAATTCATTTTTGCACCAGCAACAAGCACATGGTAGATGTTTAATCTCTAAATGAGCTCGTGGGCAAGGGGACAAATGAATAAAACAGCAGAAAATTCACTAAATCGATCGGATTTCCAGGCAATTTTAGCCTGGTATGAAGATATGGGCGTGACGACAAGCTGTATTGAGACCCCAATTGATTGGTTAGCTGAAAACCAAACAATAGATCAATCGATTCTTACAAATCTACGCCGCAGTTCAACTCAAACCGCAATTCCGGCTCAAAAAGCACCAAATCCGCAGTATCAAAGCCAAAACCCTCAATACCAGAATAACGAACAACGCGCTAACGCGGCCTCAGCCATTTTGGCAGAAAATCAAGCCAATTCACCAAATCAAACAGAAACACGCATAGAGCGAGCTGCCCCCCTCTCCCTCCCTTCATTAGAAAAAGCTAAAGAACTCGCCTCTAAATGCAATTCATTAGATGAACTCCACCAAACCTTGTCAGAATTTGATGGATGTGGCCTAAAGAGAACCGCGAAAAATCTTGTCTTTTACAGAGGTCAGGGACAAGCAGATCTCATGATAATCGGTGAAGCCCCGGGACGAGAAGAAGACATTGTCGGTAAGCCATTCGTAGGCGCCGCTGGGCAATTATTAGACAGAATGCTGAAAGCTATAAATATAAACTCGAACAACGCACATATAACCAATCTTGTCTATTGGCGCCCTCCCGGCAATCGCGCTCCAACCCATGAAGAAACCACCATCTGCCGCCCCTTTTTGGATAAACAAATTGAGTTAGTTTCACCAAAACTGATTTTACTCTTAGGTGGCGAAGCCGCTAAACAACTCTATCAAACAACCACGGGCATAACCAAACTAAGAGGCAAATGGAAACAAATACCCAACAGCCCTCATGAGATGGACACGATCGCAACATTTCACCCTGCCTATCTCTTGCGCACTCCGCTGGCCAAAAGGCTAGTCTGGCAAGACTTACAAACTCTAAGAGATAAATTGGCTCAATAGCCAATCAGACCAGCCCGCAAAATAAGGCGAACCTTCAACTCAATCCTAAACGTCAAAATAAGTTGCATATAATTGTCACATCCATTAAGATGCATATTAAATACATGTTAAAATTTGAAACCAAGGATGAATACCAATGAAAGTTCTCAATTTTTTGATATGGATATTTTTTGCCCCTGGAAATTATGTACTTAAAAAAGCAGATATCACAATAGAAGAAGATGGTGGCATCTTACGATCATTCGTAAATATGTGCGTTTGGGGTGTTTTAGCAATTGTAAGCGTTGTAATCCTCCTCTGAAGCAAAACCAAAAAGAAAGGCTCTTTCCCCAAAAAAGATCCAAATTTCAAGTGCAAAGATGATTGTTAATTGACAGATCTCAATAAATGAGCCGATAAATGCCAATAAGATATTTATAACCTTCAATAACTTGAATGAGATCCTCATGGCTGGCATTGATGAAACTCTCCCTTTCACCCCCATCACAATTGCCGTTCTCACTGTCTCAGACACGAGAACAGAAAAAGATGACAAGTCAGGCACTCTTCTTGTAAATATGCTCACCGAAGCAGGTCATAATTTAGCGGAAAGCTCCATCGTCAAAGACGATATCGAAGCCATTCAAAAGCAGATTAATCAATGGGTTGAAGACAAAAAAATTGATGCCATCATCACAACAGGTGGCACCGGTTTCACAGGAAGAGATGTCACACCAGATGCGATTAAGCCCTTATATGATAAAGAAATTGATGGCTTTTCAGCTCTTTTTCACCAAATCTCATATGAAAAAGTCGGCACCTCAACAATCCAATCAAGAGCCTGTGCCGGCCTGATAAAAGACACCTTTGTTTTCTCTGTCCCCGGCTCACCAGGAGCATGTAAAGATGCCTGGCACGGTATTTTAAAATTCCAACTCGACAGCCGCCACCGTCCCTGCAATTTTGTAGAAATCATGCCCCGCCTTATGGAACATATGAAATAAGCAAGCTTGGTTTGTCTGTAGCTATTCCCCTTATTAACAAACTGGTAGTCGATAGAAGATAAACTTACATAATTGGGAATACAGTCTACATATCTATTTAACCTCCCTTCGTTCTATTTATGCCTAAATTTAATGGAATGAAGAAGAGTTGATTCTTTCAACTATCAATGGCTTAACTCTAAGAACGGAAAATGGTCTAAGAAACTGGATGTTAAACAAGCGCTTGAACATAATGTCTCCTAAAAAAGCTGTGAGCACATTTTGCCTGACCTTGACGTTGTTCGTCTTCTTATCGGGGGATCAACTACTAGGGCGCGGTGAAGGCGCCAGAACCATCTCCATCTATAACATCCACACCAAAAAGACCCTCACTGTCGTTTATAAAAAAGATGGCAAATACATCCCCTCAGCCATGAAACGCATCAATCACATCATGAGAGATTGGCGCCGGAATGAGAGCCGTGTCATGAACAAGGGGCTCATTGATCTTATGTGGGAAGTCCATAACCAATTAGGCTCCCGCAAACCCATTCATCTCATCTCCGGTTACAGATCATTAAAAACGAATAACAAATTACGCAAAACCCGCGGTGGCCAAGCGAGAAAAAGCAGACACATTCTAGGCATGGCTGCAGATGTTCACTTCCCCGATGTACCAGTAAGGGAGCTTCGTGACTCAGCGCTAATCATACAAAGAGGAGGTGTTGGCTATTATCCAACATCAGGCTTGCCTTTTGTTCATATGGATGTTGGCAGAGTGCGTCATTGGCCTCGCCTAGCAAGACCCCAACTAGCGGCCCTCTTTCCAAAGGGGCGTAGTCGACATGTCCCTCGTGATGGCCGCCCGCTGACCAAAGCTGATGCCAGAAAATATAATGCGGCTGCTAAAGTGGCAAAGATGCGCCGCATTCAATTAGCTCGCCGTCAAAGACGTGATGGCATTGCCATAGCAGCGCTGACACCGCCAGCTCAAAAAGCAAAACCTAAATCAAACCCAGTCGTCGAGCCAAAACTCGCATCACTCAATAGAGATGGTCTAAACGAAAAAATTGCGAGCCTCAGACCATCAACTCTTGATGAACCTGGGCAAGCTAAAATTAGACCATCCATTACCCCTAAAGAAAAACTGTCTCAAAAAGAGCAACTGGCTGCCTATAAACCAAAGTCCACGCCAGAAACAAATGAAAAGGCAGGCCCTGAATGGTGGCAAGGCCAAACCATCGCCAGCCTCTCACCGTTGCAAACAAAATTGGAAGAAGAACGCCAGCTCGTTCAGCTCGCCTCAATAGACACCAACATGCCAGAAAGCTGGCGCAGCTTCGCACCAAGAAAAAAGCCAGAAGTCATTGAAGCAAACAATGTCGCTTACTCTCCAGAGTTTGATGAAGAACACCCAGAAGAGTTGAACTACCGCCCCTTCTCACTCAGCCCCTTGATGACAGATCAACCGGTGGCAGAAAATGAAGAGCTGCTAAAACTCAGCCCGCCTGATTATGCACAAGGCAGTGTCTTACTAAAAGACAATAACACAATCGCATCATCACGCTTTCGCCCCGGACTTCAATTCGCTCTCTTAGGTCTGGCAAACCAATTTGTTGGTAATGCCATCACAGACTTAACCCCACCTCCACCAGTGAAAGCGGAACCATCTGAGCGCAAATACAAGAAAAGAAAAGTTAAGTATAAAAAGAAACGGTACAAAAAGAGAAAAACCAAAAAGAAAGAAGTAAAGTCTAATTCTTTCTTTGGCTTATTTTAGTGACCAGAAAAATGATAAAGTCATGAGAAACAACAAAGTTTCTCATCCCGAATAGCAATTAATACATCTGACACCAATATCATCACTCTACTTGATAAGACATTTTGAAAAAGGCAAAATATTTATCGTAATCCGACATTTTTCAGCAACCTTTCGTCTATAAAATACTCACAGAGACTTAAATCAGTAATTGGCGAAAACAACTTATGTTCCTGAAAAACAAATAACCTGGAGTGATGAAATGAAAGTACAAATAAAGCAAACACTTTTAGCAACAGCCCTCTCCCTACTCACCATTTCTCCACTACACGCCTACACAGTTTACATCAGTAACGAAAAAGATAATTCAGTAACTGTCATAGATAGCAAAACTTTCAAAGTCATTGATACAATCAAAGTGGGTCAACGCCCCCGTGGGATCATTCTTTCTAAAGATGAAAAATACATTTTGATATGCGCCAGTGATGACGACACCGTTGAGGTCATCGACCGGAAAACAAAAAAGATCGTCAAAACTCTACCCTCCGGCCCCGACCCAGAATTGTTCATTCTCCACCCAACAGGCAACCCTTTGTACATCTCCAATGAAGATGACAACATGGTTACCATCGTCGACATTGAAAAAAACAAAGTTCTCAATGAAGTCCCTGTTGGCGTTGAGCCAGAAGGCATGGGAATTAGCCCTGATGGCAAAACCATCGTTAATACTTCAGAGACAACAAACATGGTTCATTTCATCGATTCAAAAACTCATGAAATAACCCACAATGTCCTGGTTGAACAACGCCCTCGTGTCGCTATCTATAATCCTTCAGGGTCGCAAGTCTGGTCATCATCTGAAATCGGCGGCACAGTCAATGTCATAGATAACAAAACAAGAGAGATCATCAAAAAGATTACATTCAAAGTACCCGGTGTCACACAAGACACGATCCAGCCTGTTGGCATTCGCTTAACCAAAGATGGCTCAAAAGCCTTCGTCGCCTTAGGCCCTTCAAACCGAGTAGCAGTTATTAATGCTAAAACCTATGAAGTTGAAAAATATCTTCTTGTGGGCCAAAGAGTTTGGAATCTAGGCTTCACACCAGATGAAAAACATCTCTACACCACCAATGGCGTGAGTAACGATGTTTCAGTAATCGACGTAGAAAATTTAAAAGTAATCAAATCAATTCCCGTTGGTCGCTACCCATGGGGTGTGGCAATCGCAAAAGACTAATTAAAAAAATTATGCTAAAATAAAATAATAACAAACAATGAGTGCGAACGAAGTTAATGATCATAAAACAGACAAATTTATTCAAACATCAAACTTCATTGAACATCAATTTCATAAGTAAAATGGTGATAACAGCACTCATTGTTATTTCCTCAACAGGGCAAGCTACCGCCTTTTCAGAAGATAAAAACTGGCCCTGCATTCAAAGAAAAGTTGTCAAACTCTCTGCAGGGCAAATGTGGCGGGGCAACCCTGTTGACGAAAAAGATATATCTTGGCAACAAAACAAAGATGTCCGCGAGCTGGTCAATAAAATACTCCCCCGCAGAGTAAAGCTAACCGAGACCGAAAAAATCATAGAAGAATTCGCCAACAAACATAATGGCAATAGAAAAAAACAGTTAGAACAAAGCTTCTTAGGATTATTATCTGAGACCAACAAAATCCGCCAAGAAATCATCTCTGGTATTGGCAAGTTTTCATCCAGACAAAAAGGTCTATCCAAACGCATCATTGA
>CAXIBI010000051.1:0-17387 GCA_964022305.1 uncultured Hyphomicrobiales bacterium
TCCCACTATACCGCGACCCTAAATCAGATATTCCAGTTACTCAATTCAACATGAAATGGGTAGAACCAGCTGGCCTGGTAAAATTTGACTTTCTCGGCCTAAAAACTTTGACTGTGATTGAAAAGGCTAGAGAATTCATTGCAGCCAATGGAACTGATCTCGATATACCTAATTTACCACTTGATGATAAAGCCAGTTATGAACTTCTAGCCAAAGGTGAAACGGTTGGTGTCTTCCAATTGGAGAGTACCGGCATGCGCGATAGTTTGAAAAAACTTCGCCCCGATAGATTTGAAGACATCATCGCGATGGTGTCTCTCTATCGTCCCGGTCCAATGGATAACATCCCAACTTACATCGCTCGTAAACAAGGTGATGAAAAGCCAGATTACTATCATGATATGCTCAAGCCTGTATTGGAAGAAACATACGGCGTGATCATTTACCAAGAACAAGTGATGCAAATCGCCCAGATCATGGCCGGCTATTCACTTGGTGAAGCGGACATGCTCCGCCGTGCGATGGGTAAAAAAATTAAAGAAGAAATGGCCCGCCAAAAAGCACGCTTTGTTGAAGGTGCGGAAAAGAATAACGTCGATAAAAAACAAGCTGAATTTATCTTCGAACAAGTGGATAAATTCGCGGGCTACGGCTTTAACAAATCTCACGCTGCAGCTTATGCACTTCTCGCATACCAAACAGCATATCTAAGGGCCAATCACCCTGTAGAATTCCTTGCAGCCTCCATGACACTCGATCTTGGCAATACAGACAAGCTTGCCATGTTCACCAATGAGGCCAGAAGGATTGGGGTGGAGACAAAGTCGCCAGATGTCAACGCATCTGAGATTGATTTTCTCCCTAAAGAAAACAGCATTCTCTATTCAATGGCCGCACTCAAGAATATTGGTACAGGCGCTGTTGCCAGTTTGGTTGAAGAGCGCAAAGCCAATGGCAAATTTAAAAGCCTCACAGATTTCGCCAATAGATTTGACCCTAAAGCCATTAACAAACGCGGCCTAGAAACCCTCTCATGCGCTGGCGCATTTGATCAAATAGAGTCAGACCGAGCTAAGGTTCACGCGAACGCAGAGCGTATCGCTGCCGTTGCCAGTAAATTACATGACGATAGAAAAATTGGTCAATCAGACTTATTCGGTGGCTCTTCAGATGCAGGAACTCCTGATTTAGAGCTTATCAACGTACAACGCTGGCGCGAGATGGAAAAACTCACAAGGGAATATGACGCTGTAGGCTTTTATCTCTCCGGTCACCCATTAGATGAATATGAGGCAGTATTAGAGCGTTTAAATGTTGAACAATGGAGCGTTTACGAGAAGAAAGCACTTGATAATAATGGCGGTTTGGGCGTTTTAGCGGCCACGGTTTCAGCAGTAAGAGAGCGAAGATCTAAATCAGGCAACCTCTATGCCTTTATCGAATTCTCTGATCAATCAGGTAACTTTGAAGCCATTGCCTTTTCAGATACCTTAGAAGCCTGCCGAGATATTCTAGAAAGCGGTCAGCCAGTCCTTCTTAAAGTAGAAGCCGATGTTGAAGAAGACAGTGTACGCTTGAGACTACAAAAAGCAGAATCACTAGAATTTGCGGCTCAAAACATGGTTCGCGGGCTTAAATTAACTGTCACAAAAGAGTTAGAGATGGCTGAACTTACCAAAGCGTTGGGCGATCATCAGGGCAGGGGCAAGATCAAAGTCGGTCTTATGCTTGATGATTTTAAGCGAGAAGTTGAAATGGATTTGCCAGGGCGATATAGCGTTTCCTTAGAGCGAGCCAGTGATTTAAGAACCTTAAAAGGCGTGTTAACTGTTACTGAAATTTAGACATCGGAACAATTAATTTTGAGCCTCTTTGACTTCTTGGCTAACCAAATCATAAAGCTGCTGGGCCCCAAAAGACTGAAGTGGTTTTCCATTAACAAAAAAGGTTGGAGTGCGCCGAACACCAACACGTTTTAAATCCGAACTATCTTGAGAGAGAATGGCTGTAATATTCGGGTTCATCATATCTTTTTTGGCTCGTTCAATATCAAGTCCAGCGTTTTCAGCTGCCTTCCAAGCCAAACCAATATTTGGTTTCCCGTGATCAGCCCATTTGGGTTGGTCTCTTAGCAAAGCTTCTAGAACGATTTTGTATTTATTCTGTATCCGTGCCGTTTCTAAAATGCGCACAGCTTCATCCGAACCTTCATGAAACGCAGCATAACGCAAGACCAGTCTTACTGAATCTGGGAAACTATCTTGGATTTTTTTAACGATAGGATAAAACGCCCGGCAAGCCTCGCAAGCAGGGTCAAAAAATTCAACAATGGTTACAGGAGCGTTCAGAGGTCCCATAATAACTGAGTGAGGACGCACAAGCAGGCTGTTTTCAGAAATTATAACCTCTTTGCCACTGCTGGTCTCATTGGGCTTTTCATAAAGCAAGGCTGCAATGACAAAGATAGCAATAGCAATACAGCTGGCAAACAATACAAATGTCTTTTTTGTCATAGGACTTTCCTTTTTAAGAGGGGTAATAAGAGACAAATAATAGAGATAAAAGCAGCAAGAGATAGCAAAGGAAGAGGTATATGTTCAAAGATAATCATATGACGACCTGAACAAGATGGCCCTTGCCCGCATGGTTCAATAGTTTTGGGAATGAAATTATAAAATAAAAGACTATGATAGGCCGCGATACAGCCGCCTATTACAGCAAGAGGGAGCGCATAATAAACAACCTGCCTATCGGTTCTGTAACTTGCAATCATGAGAATAAGAGCCAAGGGAAACATGGCTATTCTCTGGTACCAACAGAGCAAACAAGGAGTTTGTTCCATAACCTCGCCAATAAAAAGAGCTCCTAATGTGGAAATTACAGCAACCATCCCTGATACGAATAGGATCAGCCAGATACGTTCAATTTCATTTTTAGTTGTTTGCATAATTCACTAAATTGACTTTTTTATCTATAACATAAAATAAATCACATGAAGTAAATCATCATGTTTTTTATCACTGCTGTGTTTTTAGACTTTAATATTTATTATGTGTTCTCTTAATAATATTTTTCTTAGGTCAGGGAAAGCTCTGTTAACAAAGTCTTGAACTGTCAAAGTGCGCCAGTTCAGAAAACCCTTGTCATTTTGTTCAAACCACCGTATAAACCTCTCCATTCCACACGCGGGGGTGCGGTGGGCATATGAATTATATGCTATCCCGACCGCTCCGGTGCATGTTGATAATCTTCAAGAAAGAAACAAACTCCTTTGGGCTCAGGCTCAAATGGAGATTTTATTGTTTTAGTTTTTGGATTTTTGACATTTGTGCATGTCCCCGCGGAGGTTAAACCGGAAAACTGAAGGATTATAATAACATGGCAGTGCCATCATTTGACATGCGTCAACTCCTAGAAGCTGGCGTTCACTTTGGACACCAATCTCACCGTTGGAACCCAAAAATGGGCCAATATATCTTTGGCGCACGTAACAACATTCACATTATTGACCTGGCACAAACAGTGCCTCTTTTGCACCAAGCTCTACAAGCTGTAAGTGATACAGTGGCAAGAGGTGGCCGTGTGCTTTTCGTTGGCACAAAACGCGCTGCATCAGACACAATCGCTGAAAGTGCAGGCCGTTGCGCTCAATATTACATCAACCACCGTTGGTTGGGTGGCACATTGACCAACTGGAAAACAATCACACAATCAATTAAGCGTTTGAAAAAGCTTGATGAATTGCTTTCTGGAGAAGCTCAAGGCCTAACGAAAAAAGAACGCCTGCAAATGACACGTGAGCGTGATCGTTTGAACCAAGCCATCGGCGGCGTGAAAGACATGGGCGGTATCCCTGATATTCTTTTCGTGATTGATACAAACAAAGAAGCAATCGCGATTGCTGAAGCAAACAAGCTAAACATCCCAGTAATTGCTGTGGTTGATAGTAACTCAAACCCATCTGGTGTGACATTCCCAATTCCAGGTAATGACGATGCTGGCCGTGCAATTTCGCTTTATTGCGACCTGGTTGTAAAATCAGTACTAGATGGTATTGAGCGCTCACAAGGTGCTTCTGGCATGGACTTAGGTGCAGCTGAAGAAGTAAGCGAACAAGCTCTAGCTGAAGAAGAAGTTTCAAGTGAAGCTGCTGAAGCTTCAACAGCTGTTGATCTAAAAGGTTTTGAAGGTTTAGCAGCGCCAGTTGGTGAAGCAGATGACCTGAAGAAAATTGATGGTGTTGGTCCAGTGATTGAGAAGAAGCTAAACGAACTTGGCATTTTCCACTTCAAACAAATCGTTGAGCTAACCAAAGAGCAAGCTGACGCAATCGATGAAGCCATTGCATTTAAAGGCCGCATCGAGCGTGATGATTGGCAAGGCCAAGCAACGAAGCTTTTAGACGCTTAAGCAAAGAATAGATGAGGTAAAAGCCTGATGACAGGCTCTTACCTCATTCTCTAAATACGCGATAAAATCTCTAATCATTTAAATATTTGAGGCAAGTGATATGGCTGAAATTACAGCAAGCATGGTGAAAGAACTACGCGAAACAACTGGCGCAGGCATGATGGATTGTAAAGCTGCATTAAAAGAAGCAGATGGCAATCTAGAGCAAGCAATCGATTGGTTGCGTACAAAAGGTCTAGCTAAAGCTGCGAAAAAAGCTGGCCGTGTAGCAGCTGAAGGTCTTGTAGGCATCAAAACAAGTGGCACAACAGGTGTTGTTGTTGAAGTAAACTCAGAAACAGACTTTGTTGCTCGTAATGATCAATTCCAAGAACTCGTATCTACAATTAGTGAAACAGCTCTTGAAAATGGTGTAGACGACCTAGCTAACAAAAATTATCCAGGCAAAGACATGTCAATTGAAGACTATGTCAAAGAATTGGTGGGAACCATCGGTGAAAATATGAATTATCGCCGTGGCGCTCAATTATCTGTCGAAAATGGTGCCGTTGCAGGTTATATCCACAACGCAACAGTTCCAGGCCTTGGCAAAATTGGTGTGCTAGTCGCACTAGAAACTACTGGTGACGCAGCAAAAGCTGAAGCACTTGGCAAACAAATCGCTATGCACATCGCCGCGATCAACCCACTTTCAGCAACGGTTGAAGATCTTGATCCAGCTGTTGTAGAGCGTGAAAAAGCCGTTCTAACAGAACAAGCTCGTGAAAGCGGCAAGCCAGACAACATCATTGAAAAAATGATTGAAGGCCGTATCCGCAAATTCTACGAAGAAGTTGTTCTATTGAAACAAACATTCGTAGTCGACGGTGAAAACACAGTTGAAAAAGCAATTAAAAATGCTGAAGGCGACGTTGGCGCACCGATTGAGTTTAAAGGCTTTGTACGCTTTGAACTTGGTGAAGGCATTGAAGTAGAAGAGTCTGATTTTGCAGCTGAAGTGGCGGCAACTGCAGGCGTTTAATCTTTTATACAGAATATAAAGGACCGGCTCACGGGGTATCCATGGGCCGGTTTTTTTGTGCCAGATAAGATAACAAATGTTAAAATTGGTACGAACAAGTATGGTCTGTCATATAAAAAACCAGCAAATTTAAGCTATTTAAATTGAGCAATGCTTTGAGATCGTATAAAGCTGTTCGAAAGCTAAATCCAAGCGAGGAGGGTCACCTTGTCAAATTCAAACTCAGATAGCCCTAAATATAAACGGCTCTTATTAAAGCTATCTGGCGAAGCTTTAATGGGTGACGATGACTATGGCATCAATATGCAAACCGCTCGTCAATTTGCTGAAGAAATAGCAACAGCAGCCAATAAAGGCGTTCAAATAGCAATTGTTGTCGGTGGCGGTAATATTTTCAGAGGCATGACAGGGGCCGCTAAGGGGATGGATCGGGCATCAGCTGATTATATGGGCATGCTTGCCACTGTCATGAACGGCTTGGCTCTACAAGGTGTTTTAAAAGAGTTTGGCGTAGAAGTTGTTGTGATGTCAGCCATTCCGATGCCAACGGTTTGCGAACCATATGTGAGAAATCATGCCCTAGATCATCTGAACAAGGGTAAGATCGTAATTTTTGTTGGTGGTACTGGCAACCCATATTTCACAACAGATACAGCCTCAACGCTCAGAGCCATTGAAATGAATTGTGATTGCCTAGCCAAAGCCACACAAGTAGATGGCGTCTATACAGCTGATCCAAAAAAAGATCCAAGCGCTGAACGCTATGAAACGCTTGATTATGATACCATTTTAGCAAAAGATCTAAAAATCATGGATGGTGCCGCCATTGCTTTAGCAAGAGATAACAATTTGCCATTGGTTATCTTTTCAATTCATGAAGCCGGCAACTTGGTCAAAATGGTAGATGGTACAGTTACGGCCACATTTGTTAATAGTTAAAGATGAAACGCACTTCAGATTAAGTGTATAAAAGAAAAACGAATTATTTGAGCTTAAAAGGGAAAAGATCATGTCAGACGCAACATTCGATTTAGCCGATATTGAAAAACGAATGAAAGGGGCAATTGCCGCCTTAAAAAATGACTTTTCTGGCCTTCGCACCGGCCGGGCAAGCGCGTCTCTCCTTGATCCAGTTAATGTCATGGCTTATGGCTCACCAATGCCATTGAGCCAAGTTGCCACTGTTTCTGTTCCAGAGCCACGCACAATTAGCGTCAATGTTTGGGATCAATCTCAGGTCGCAGCTGTAGAGAAAGCTATTCGCGAATCTGGTCTCGGCCTCAACCCCAATGTTGAAGGCAGCACTTTGCGCATCAACATTCCTGAACTCAATGAAGAACGTCGCCAGGAATTAACAAAAGTTGCCGCTAAATATGCAGAGCAAGCCCGTGTCGCTGTTAGAAATGTCCGCCGTGATGGTATGGATATTTTGAAAAAACAAGAAAAAGATGGCGATATTGGCCAAGATGAACAGCATACATTGGGTGCAAAAGTTGATGACTTGACCAAAAAAATGGTTGATGAGATCGACAGTAGTTTATCTGCAAAAGAAGCTGAAATTATGCAAGTATAAGGCTTTAGAGCCATACGTAATAGTTTGCCCAAATATCAACGGACTTAATCTAGAGTGTTGTTTATGAATGATCAAAGCGACAATTTGAGACAAGAATTGCGTCATGTTGCGATTATCATGGACGGCAATGGTCGCTGGGCAGCAAGAAGAGGCTTGCCACGCACAGCCGGGCATAAGAAAGGCGTTGATACTGTCAAAGACACCGTTAAATCGGCAATTGATTTGAAAATCCCCTATCTAACTCTCTTTAGCTTCTCTTCTGAAAATTGGTCGCGGCCAAAACCAGAAGTTGATGAGCTCATGCGTTTAATGAAAACCTTTCTTGTTAGAGAAGAGGATACCCTACATAAAGCCAATGTCCGCATCAGAATGATTGGCGCTCCCTTAGAGGCCTCTTCAGAGCTTTATCAAATGATAAAAAAGGCTGAGGTTAAAACCAAAGACAACACGGGTCTGCAATTAACAGTTGCCTTTAACTATGGTGGCAGAGATGAACTCGCCAGGGCTGCAAGGGAAATAGCCAACAAAGTTAAATCAGGCGCTCTTCAACCAGAAGAGGTCACTGAAGATTTACTAGATACTTATTTAGACACCAGCGATCTTCCTGATCCTGATTTGCTTATTCGCACCAGCGGCGAACATAGAATTAGCAATTTTCTACTGTGGCAATTAGCCTATGCGGAGTTTGTTTTTCTAGACTGTAATTGGCCTGAATTTAACAAAGAAAGATTTCAAGAAGCTATCGATATTTATCATTCGCGTGACCGCAGATATGGTGGCGTAGTCACAAGGACAGCATCGTGAAAGATAAGCTTAAAGATCTTGTAACTCCAGACAATGAGACGAAGGGCGAGCAGGCTCCAAAAAAGTCGATATTCAATAAAGAATTGTTAGTGAGAAGCATATCAGCTGTGGTTTTAGCTGTAGGGGTTATCTATTTAACGCTTCATAGTTTTCCAGCCTTTGTTGCAATGTGTGGTGTTTTCTTGATCTTGATGTGTTGGGAGTGGGGCCGCCTAACTAACAATGACAGTACTCTTCAGCTTATCATCCAAATTTTAGGCATCACTATAGCCATTGCGGCTTTTTTCCTATCTGAATGGCTTTTATTCATTTCAATAATCATTGCCTCAGCAGTTTTAGCAGCCTGGTCAACACATTATTGGTGGCGATCAAAATGGGCCCTTCTTGGGTTATTATATGTAGGCTTACCCATTTTCAGTCTCATCTATTTGCGCTCAGATGAAACATATGGATTTTATGCGATTATTTATTTGTTCTTGATTGTATGGGGGACAGATACAACGGCCTATTTTGCAGGTCGGTATTTTGGCGGTAAAAAATTAGCACCTACCATCTCACCAGGGAAAACTTGGTCTGGTTTTTATGGTGGATTATTCGGCGGCTTTATCATCGGTGCCCTATTTGCCATTTCTATAAATCAATCACCTGTAATGTTAGCCTTAATAGGATTGGTCCTTTCACTCATTGCGCAAGCTGGAGATTTATTTGAAAGTGGTATAAAGCGTCATTTCGGTGTGAAAGATTCAAGTCATTTAATTCCAGGCCATGGTGGTATTCTAGATCGATTAGATGGGGTGATATTTGCAGTTGTTGGAGCCGCACTCATAGCAGCTCTACATAATTCAAATGCCCCAGGAACCGGACTTTTAATTTGGTAGCCTTGTATCTTGCTACTGCAATCTAAACTTAATTCTCCAAAATAAATTATCAGTGGTGATAAGGAATAAATGATGGATCAAAAAAAAGAAAAAACCATTTCCATCCTTGGAGCCACAGGAACAATTGGTCAAAATACTTTAGATTTGATCAATCGGAATAAGGACAGCTACCGTGTCACCACACTTACAGGAAATAGTAATATAGCCCTCCTAGCCAAACAGGCGATCGAGTTTGGAGTAGAATTCGCTGTCACAGCATGTGAAGAAAAATATCAAGAATTAAAGGACGCCCTTAAGGGAACAAATATTCAATGCGGCGCTGGTAAAGAAGCCTTGATTGAAGCAGCCTCGAAGCCTGTCGACATTTCCATGGCAGCAATTGTTGGTGTCGCCGGATTAAAACCCACACTTAAAGCTTTAGAAAATGCAAAGCTGGTAGCCCTCGCAAATAAAGAATGTCTCGTCTCAGCCGGCGATCTATTCATGAGAAAAGCTCATGAATATCAAACAACACTCATCCCCGTTGATTCAGAGCATTCAGCAGCTTTCCAATGTTTATTAGGCCATGAAACAAGCGAAATATCTAAACTGACTTTAACCGCCTCAGGTGGACCCTTTAGAACATTTACCAAAGAGCAATTGCAAACAGTTTCAAAAGAACAAGCACTCAAACATCCCAATTGGGATATGGGCGCCAAAATAACAATAGATTCAGCCACTTTAATGAATAAAGGGCTTGAGTTAATTGAGGCAAAACATCTGTTTTCACTCCAAGCGCATCAAATAGATATGGTAGTACACCCGCAATCCATAGTTCATTGCTTGGTGAGTTTCTTCGATGGTTCAATACTCGCGCACATGAGTGAGCCAGACATGAGAGTCCCAATCGCCTATAGCCTCTCATGGCCAAAACGTATGAAAACACCTATCGAACCCGTTAACTTGGCAGAGATAGGTAAAATGGAATTCGAAGCAGGAGATGAAGACAGATTCCCTTGCCTAAGATTAGCACGTGAAGTCATAGAATCTGATGAATTTAATGGACCAGCCCTCAATGCCGCCAATGAAGTCGCTGTTGAAGCGTTCTTGTCTAATAAATGTTCTTATCTTCAAATTCCGCAAATTATCGAAAACGTCTTAGATAAAATCCAATCTGAATTAAAAAACACAGATAGGTTTTGCGTTAATGATATTTTGAGAATAGACCAGTCCGCCCGTTCAATGGCTTTAAACTTGCTTTAATAAGTCCCAGAAGTTATCCACCTGAAAGGTTTAACTATAAGACAACGAAAGAACGTCTCAAACTGAGTGAGTTGTCTTGTAATGTTATAAAATGAACCGAGATAACAATGTGAAAAACTTTTAATCAATTTGGCGTTCGAATCGCATAAATGATATGTCGACCGCCCGAATTTTGACAAAATAAACGCTACATTTGCTTTAAAATTTAAGGAAACACCAAATTATGGAATTAATAACACAGATAATAACATCTCTACCTGGTGTGTTTACAGGGTGGGTCATTCCAATATTATTTGTCATGACGCTTGTCGTGTTTTTCCATGAATTGGGCCATTTTCTTGTTGCAAGATGGTGCAATGTCACCATAGACGCTTTTTCAATCGGCTTTGGTAAAGAAATCTTCGGCTTTACAGACAAAAACAATACCAGATGGAAATTTTGTTGGATCCCTCTCGGTGGTTACGTCAAATTCGCCGATGATGCCAATGCAGCCAGCGCTCAAGATAAAGAAGCATTTGAAAAATTAACCGATGAGCAAAAAGCAGGCGCCTTTCACAACAAACCATTATGGCAAAAAGCTTTGGTTGTGGCCGCAGGCCCAATTGCAAGTTTTTTGCTTGGTTGGATCATTTTTTCAGGCATTCATTATGCAAATGGTCAAACAGGGCCGTCAGGTTTAATCGATATTGTTGTTAAAGATAGCGCTGCTGAAAAAGCTGGCCTTAAAAAAGGTGACAAAATCACTCATATCAATGGATCTGAGACCAAATTTTTTAATGATATCTACCGCATAGTTTCATTCAATGGCGAAGACAAGCTTGAATTGACGGTTCTAAGGGATAATCAATCTATGATTGTTCCTATTATACCTGAGCTTAAAATGGTTGATAATGGTATGGGCCGTAAAATATCTATGGGCCGCATAGGTATTGGGCCATCAAGGGATAAAGCAACCTGGGTCAGTGAAAAATATACGCCTTTAGGGGCAGCGGTTGCGGCCAAAGATCAAACCCAATTTATTATCACAAGCACATTGGGATATATCTCAAAGTTATTAACAGGCCGGGAATCTATCGATAAGTTAAATGGTCCAATTGGGATCGGGAAAATTGTGAACCATTTTTCAGGGTTTGGTCTGGTTTCTACACTTTATATTGCAGGTCTTTTATCCGTAAGTATTGGCTTGTTTAACCTGTTTCCAATTCCGATGTTAGACGGTGGACACTTATTATTTTATGCAATTGAAGCCATTAGAGGCAAACCAGCTAGTGAAAAAGTTATGGAATATAGCTTCAGAGCAGGCTTAGCCCTTTTATTGGGGATGATGATATTGGCCTCATTTAATGATATTTGATGTGAGGTTTAGGAACTTATGGAACGCAAAAAAGCTAAAAAAATATTAATAAAGGTTAAATGTTGCTTAAAAGGCTCTTTGCAATTTGGGAATGAATCTGTAAGGTGAAACAGTAAGCTACATAGAATGCGTCCGCAGATTAGGGAACCTTTCTTATATTTCTACAGAAGGGATCTGGGGGCACAGGTAATTTTGTGTGGTAAATGCGTATATTAAGTCAAATAAGTGTTGTGGTTAAAGCGCACTTTTTAAGGGGCACGTATTTAGAATGGTTTTTGTAGGTAATGCCAGCTTGGTTAAGTCAATAAAAGGGATTAAACCCCTTAAACAAGCCATGAAGGCAGCTGTCTTGTGTTTAGGGATCACAAGTACATCTTTTATTATTCAGGCATCATTAACTGAAGCTCAAATTTCAGGCTTTTCATCATCAGCCTTTAGTTTGTCACCAGCATATGCTCAATCAGGCACCGTTCGTGCCATTCGAGTAATTGGTAATCGCCGTGTTGAGCCTGAAACAGTTAAATCATATCTAACATTTGGTGTAGGTGATCAATATTCTGCTTTTGCAGTTGATGAGTCATTTCAATCACTATTTGGCACAGGTCTCTTCAGCGATGTATCGATTGATAAATCTGGCGGTACAGTAACAGTTACTGTTGAAGAAAACCCGGTTATTAACAAAGTTGCTTTTGAGGGCAACAGAGAAGTTGATGACGCCTCTATCGCAACCGAAGTACAATCTAAAACCCGTGCAATCTACACACGTGCCCGTGTTCAATCAGATATTCAGCGCATTTTAGATCTTTACCAAGTGCGCGGCATTTTCACAGCCAAAGTTGAAGCTAAAATCATTAAACTTCCTCACAATCGCGTAAACCTTGTTTATGAAATTGTTGAAGGCGATGCCACGAAAGTAAAAAGTATTAACTTTATTGGCAACCAAGCTTTCTCTGACAGCCAGTTGAAAGATGTGATCACAACAGGCGAATCAGGCTTGATGAGCTTCTTTAAATCGAATGACATCTATGACCCAGATCGTCTAAATGTTGATCGTGAATTGGTCCGCAGATATTACCTGACAAATGGTTATGCTGATGCTCGTGTTCTTAACGCTGTTGCAGACATCGATGCAGAAGGCCAAGCATTCTTTATCACATTTACTGTAGATGAAGGTGAACTATACCGCTTTGGTCATGTTAATGTTGAAACAACAGTTGCAGCTATTGATGTTGATGTTTTAGGCGCCAGTGTTTTAACAAAGCCGGGTGCAATCTATGATGCAACAAAAATTGATAAAACAATTGAAGCGCTGACCTTAGCTGTTTCAGCTCAGGGTTATGCTTTTGCCCAAGTTCGTCCTCGTGTAGAACGCGATTCAATTGGCCGTACAATCGGTATTACTTACATGATCGAACAAGGACCTCGTGTCTATATCGATCGTATTAATGTATATGGTAATACACGTACAAAAGATCATGTTATTCGCCGCGAATTTAGACTTGTTGAAGGCGATGCTTACAACAGACTTCTTGTAAAAAATGCAAGAAGACGTCTACAAGGACTAGGGTTCTTTGAAAAAGTAACGATTTCACGTGAAACTGGGTCATCACCGGACCGTGTAATATTGAATGTTAGTGTCGTTGAGAAAAATACAGGTGAATTAGGATTTGGTGCTGGTTACTCGACTTCAGAAGGTGTGATTGGTGACATTTCAATTACAGAGCGTAACTTGCTTGGTAATGGACAATTCTTAAGATTAAGCCTAGCAGGTAGTTTTGAACGCCAGCAAATTGACTTAACTTTCACAGAACCACGCTTCCTAGATATGAACTTGGCTGCAGGTTTTGATGTCTTCCACAAAGAAATTAATCGTGAAGATGAGTCTCACTTTAAAAACCGTAAGACAGGTGCTGGTCTGCGCCTAGGTTTCCCTGTTGCTGAAAATGTTCGCGCATCAGTTCGTTACACATTCACACGTGATGATATCTATGATGTTGATACAGCAAATGCGACAGAAGCAATTAGACAGCAAGAAGGTATCTCAAACATTTCTTCTGTAGGCTATTCAATAACTTATGACACACGTAACCATCGCAGCAAACCAAATCGTGGCTTGTATCTTTCATTATCTCAAGATTTTGCTGGTGTCGGCGGTGATGTGAACTATCTAAGAACCATTGGTGAAGCCCGTGCTTATTATCCATTATGGAATAAAGTGACACTTGTCGGCCGTTTGATTGGTGGATTTATTACCGGAACCGGTGGAGATGATGTGCGCCTTAATGACCATTTCTTTAAAGGTGGCGAGACAATCCGTGGTTTTGAAACTGGCGGATTAGGACCAAGAGCAACAGATACAAGGGATGCTTTGGGTGGTAAAGTTTTCTATGCGGCAACTGCAGAAATTCGTTTCCCAATCCCATACATCACTGAAAACACAGGAATTTCAGCAGCTATCTTTGCTGATGCAGGCTCTGTCCATGATGTTGACTTGCCTGCAGGAACATCAACAACAGTCTTTGATGAAGATTCAATCAGAGCATCAGTTGGTGGTTCACTCTTGTGGGATTCTCCAGTTGGTCCAATTCGTGGTGACCTATCTTATGTTATTGAAAAAGAAGATTTCGACGAAGAAGAAGTTTTCCGCTTTGGTGCCGCGACAAAATTCTAGGCCGTATCTAAGTTAATTTCTTAAAACAATCCCCTCATGCTTTTTCAAGCATGAGGGGATATTTATAAAGGACCCGCCCATGGAGCACCCCGGATTTTTCCAAAAGGTCGGTCCATTTCCGATTGCAGAAATTTGCGAAAAACTCTCAATCGAAGAAGTGGTTTCCCAAAATGAATCTTGCGAGATAAATGATGTTGCTAGCCTGGCAACAGCCAGTACTGGTGATATTAGCTTCTTTGAAGACAAAAAATTGCTGGAAACATTTAAAGCATCTAAAGCAAGCGCTTGTTTTGTTAATCCTAAACTTAAAGACCAGATACCTCTAAACATGGTCGGTTTGTTAACAGACAAACCTCACGAAACCTTTGTTAGAGCAATTAATTTATTTTATCCAGATGCAACATCAAAGGCGGGTACTAGCAATAGCGAGAACCTGATAGATCCAACAGCTGTCATTGAAGAAGGGGCTATCATTGAAGCGGGCGCAATCATAGGTAAAGAAGCTCATATTGGCTCTGGCTCATTAATTTCATCTGGCGCGGTAATAGGTTATAGAACTTATATTGGCCGAAATTGTAGAATTGGACCGAATGCGGTTATAACTCATAGTCTCGTAGGCAATGAAGTAACCATACATGCAGGTGCCGCTATCGGTCAGGATGGTTTTGGGTATATTATGGGCCCTGGTGGTCATAAAAAGGTCCCACAAATTGGTCGCGTTATCATACAAGACAATGTTGAAATTGGCGCAAATACGTCTATTGATCGTGGTGCTTTAACAGACACAATTATAGGCGAAGGCACCAAAATAGATAACCTTGTGCAAATAGCCCATAATGTGGTAATTGGCTGTCATGCTGTCATTGTCTCTCAAACAGGCATCTCAGGCAGCTGTAAAATTGGAAATTATGTCGTTATGGGAGGCCAAACAGGCTCTGTCGGTCATATTGAAATTGGGGATGGCGCTCAAATCGCTGCTTCTAGTAATGTTCACAAAAGTGTACCCCCAAATGCCCGCTACGGAGGAACGCCTGCCAAACCAATGAAACAATGGTTTAAAGAAATCATAGCCGTTGAAAAATTGGTAGAAAAACGCGATGAAAAGTTAAAAAAGTAAGCTATATCATTAATTTACGTTGTGCCTTAACCGTGAAGGGCTGTAAACAGCATCATTATGATATGGACATATGAAATATATTGAGGAATTAAAAAATGGATGAGAGCGCAGAAAAAGGAGAATTAGGGACAGCAGATATCACAGATATCATGAAATATCTTCCACATCGCTATCCTTTCTTACTCGTAGATCGCATCATCGATATGTACAAAGATGAAAGTGCAATTGGCATTAAAAATGTGACCTATAATGAAAATTTCTTCCAAGGTCACTTTCCAGAACATCCTGTATTTCCGGGCGTCCTCCTTGTTGAGGGTATGGCCCAAACAGCCGGTGCATTATGCGTTGCTAATTTAGAAGAAAAAGCAACCGAGCAACTTGTATACTTCATGGCAATTGATCGTGCACGTTTCCGCAAACCAGTTGGCCCTGGTGATCAAGTTCATTATCACGTTCAAAAAATTAGAAGCCGTGGCCGTGTATGGCGTTTTGCTGCTGAAGCAAAGGTCGATGGCGAACGCGTAGCAGAAGCTGAAATTAGTGCCACAATCGTTGATGTGTAAGGATAAAATGTCAAATAATAAAATACACGCCTCATCCGATGTATCTCCAGATGCTAAATTAGGTTCAAATGTAGAAATCGGTCCGTTTTGCCAAATTGGTGCAAATGTTGAAGTCGGTAATAATGTGAAATTACATTCCCATGTAGTTTTATGTGGCCAAACAACAATCGGTGATGATTGCGAAATCTATCCCTTTGCATCGCTAGGTAAAATTCCTCAGGTCGCAAATTTCATCGACCCAGAACAACAAAGCAAACTCATTGTTGGCAAAAACAATCGCATCCGTGAGCATGTAACAATGCACTCAGGAACCGAGCATGGTGGCTGGGTCACCAAAGTCGGAGACAATGGTCTCTTCATGGCTGGATCTCATATCGCCCATGATTGTATTTTAGGTGATGACATTATCTTCGCAAATAACGCTACACTAGGTGGTCACTGCACCATTGGTGATGGTGCTATTCTTGGCGGGCTCACAGCAGTGCACCAATTTGTGCGCATAGGCCACAAAGCTTTCATCGGCGGTATGTCAGGTGTTGAGCACGATGTCATCCCTTATGGCATGGCAATTGGTCACAGAGCTGGTCTAGGCGGTTTGAACATCGTTGGTCTAAAGCGCTCTGGTTTTTCAAGAGAAGACATTCATCAATTAAGAAGCGCTTATCAAGATATCTTTGCTGACAAAGGCACTCTCAAAGAAAGAGTGGAACAAGTAGAGAGTGATTATAAAGATAATGCATGCGTACAAGAGATGCTCGAATTCATTCGTAATGAATCAAGTAGAGCACTTTGCGTCCCAAGAGATCATAATTAAAAAAACACCAAAGGGTTAGTCAACTATAACCCTTTGGTATTGCTAATGTTCTAATACTGTCTGCAGGAACAAATACGTCATGCAAAATTCCAACGTGCAAGACAAAAAAGAAAACACCAGCCAAACCCCATTAGGGATTTTAGCTGGCAATGGGACACTTCCACTCTATATTGCAGAACGTACGGTCAAATCGGGCAGAGATGTTTTCATTCTAGGTATAGACTCTACCGCAGATCCCAAAATAGAAAACTATCCTCACACCTGGCTCAAATGGGGTGAAGTCGATAAGCTCTTTAAAACTCTCAAAAAACAAAACGTAAAACAACTTCTTTTTATCGGCGGCGTGTCTCGGCCCGATTTTAAAGACATTCATTTTGATTTCGGTATGATCCGCAATTTACCCTTTGTCTTTAGCTTAACCATGGGCGGCGATGATAGCGTACTAACCAACATAGTAAGCTTTGTTGAAAGCAAAGGTGTGAGCATTGTAGGGGCTCATGAAGTTGCTCCAGAATTAACGGCAGATAGAGGTGTCCTTACCAAAAAATCACCCTCTAAAGTCGATCGCAAAGATATCGAAAAAGGCATTAAAACGGTTCTTTCTCTTGGGGAGATGGATATCGGCCAAGGTGCGGTTGTTGCCCGCGAATATGTTCTGTGTGTTGAAGCAGCAGAAGGCACCGATAATATGCTTGACCGTGCCAAAGGCTTGAGGCAATGGGGCAAGGGTTGGCTGAATAAGAAGAACGGGGTTCTGGTCAAACTCCCAAAACCTAGTCAAGAACTTAGAATTGATATGCCAACCATCGGCCCCAAAACAATAGAATTGGTAGCAGACGCTGGCTTAAATGGCATTGCAGTCGTTGAGAACAAAGTGCTGATGAGTGAAAAACAAAAGACAATAGATCTGGCCAATAAATTGGGTGTCTTCATCATTGGC
>CAXIBI010000052.1:0-17319 GCA_964022305.1 uncultured Hyphomicrobiales bacterium
TGTTCAGGATCAAGTGAAACTCTCTCAGCCGCTTTCTTATATGCTGATGCTTCGGGTGGAGCAGAATAAGATGAGGGTGATTTTTAAAGATCAGTGGTTAAAAGAAATTGATGATGTTTTATCTGCAAAAGAAAAGCAAAAATACCGTTCATTGATAGAGAAAAAGCATGAGCTTCAAAAAGCTTTTTATTCTTGTAGATCTTGATCTAAGTCATTCCTAATTTTTGCGTTCCACTGTATGGATAGAGGCGTAAACTTTTTAAAGTTTACTAGAGCATTCTTCTTTTAGATAGATTCATTTGAATGCTCGAATTTCTTGTTTAGCGTTCCTCTTATTTGCTTCAGATGCCCACAAAGCATCCGCAACCTCTAAAACCGGTATCCACTTTTAGGCGGAACGCTCTGACTTAAAGACTTTATCAAATCATGGGGGACTAGTGATGGAATTTTTGAGTTATTTGGAAGAGATTCCGCATCGTTATATAACAACCGTTCCATATGCATTGCCGTTTGTTTGGGCGGGGGCGATTTTGGGGCATAGTTTAATTGCGACACCAGCGAAATATAACGCGCCTAATTTAGAGCATGCCACAGCGCAAGAAATTGGCCATGCGACCTTCACGTTATTCTTTATCTTTGAGGCACTATTTCTGGCGATTATCACAGGCACGATGGTGCTTTCTGAGGTGGGGCCTTATTTGTGGTTTGTGTTTGGGCTTGTGCTCATATGTTTGTTTTTACAGCGCTATTATTTAAAGCCGATCATCTATAACAAGGTTGATGACTATGAGCATAACCGGCCGTTGCCCAATGGCTTTCACCGGAAATTTTATGGTGTGTTGGAGATATTTAAATTTCTCACATTGATTGGGCTTGGGACTTTACTGATTAGATATTAGTTAGTTTTAGGAAACCACGTGATTTCATCGCCCTCTTGCCAGGGGGTGTATTTTTCCATGATGGAGAGAAATAGTTCGCTTTCTAGAAATTCATTGAGCCATCTGATTAGGTGGGGCCAGGGCTGGTTATCAAACCAGGTACGGTCGATGTTGGCAAATTGGCGCACGAACGGGGCGATGGTGATGTCGGCCAATGAGCGATTATTACCGAACAAAAAAGTTTGGCTCTCAAGGCGGTCATTGAGTTGTTTTAAAAACTCACTGGCGCTTTTGATGTGATCTTGCTTTTCATCTTCTGGGTATCTTACTGCATATTTTGTGCGATCAAGATGGTGCTTGAAGGGGCCATCATTTTCTTTGATCAAAGTGAGCATGTCTTCAAGTGAGCTTTCTTTGGGAGAGAGCAGCCCTTCAGGGTCATTTTGTTTAAGAGCCCAAAGGATGATATCGAGGCTTTCATCAATCACTTCACCTGTTTTCACTCTCAGCACTGGCACTGTGGCTTTAGGGCTGAGCTCTATCATATGCTCGGGTTTGTTGCGTAAGACGATCTCTCGAAGCTCAACAGTGATGCCAGATGAAGTGAGGCCTAACCTAGCGCGCATGGCATAGGGACAGCGGCGGAAACTATAAAGGAGATGATGGTCGTGCATTTTTGATCAATTAATCAGTTGATTGAATGTTTTAATATGATGTTTGATAGATATAGGCTTAAGCTGAACTGAAAGCAATAAGGGGGATTATCCATGCCACTCATTAGAATAGATATGATTGAAGGGCGAAGCGATGGGGAGTTAAAAAAACTGCTCGATGCAGCGCATAAGGCGATGGTTGAGGCGTTTAAAGTGCCGGAACGAGATCGCTATCAAATTGTACATGAACATCCCAAATCTCGCATGATTATAGAAGATACGGGGCTTGATATCCCGCGGACTGACGATGTGATTGTTGTGCAAGTGACGACACGGCCGCGCTCGGTTGAGATGAAGCAGGCTTTTTATGAATTGCTTGTTAAATATTTGGAAGAAGATTGTGGGATTAAACCATCTGACGTGATGGTCTCGATGGTGACGAATAGTGATGAGGATTGGTCATTTGGTTTTGGTAGAGGCCAGTTTTTAACTGGTGAGCTTTAAACGAGTATGACTTATTTATAAAAAGATAAAAAAAGAGGTATGGATTAAAAACAATCCATACCTCTTTTTTGTACTTGTTTGTTTAGTTCTTTTAAAGCGCTTCGCTGAATTTTACTGGTTCACCAATAGCAGTGCCGATGATTTCATCTTCCCACATCACTCTGTGACCTCTGATGATGGTGCCTTTGGGCCACCCTTTTACAGTTTGGCCGTTATAAGGGGTCCATTGGCTTTTGCTTTCTATCCAGTCATTGGTGATGGTTCTGGTTTGGTTCATGTCTACAATGGTGAGGTCTGCATCCATACCAACAGCAATGCGCCCCTTAGTGGCCATACCAAACAGGCGGTTCGGCCCATGAGAGGTGAGGTCAACAAATCTCTCTAGTGATAGTTTTCCGTTGTTCACGTGATCTAGCATGATAGGAACAAGAGTTTGAACGCCTGTCATGCCTGAAGGGCTTTCTGGATATGGTTTTTCTTTTTCCTCTATAGTGTGTGGTGCATGATCTGAGCCGAGCACATCAGCAACACCGTTTTGCAAACCGTGCCACAAGGCTTTGGCGTGGCGTGCTTCGCGCAATGGTGGGTTCATTTGAGCGTAGGTGCCGAGTTTTTCGTAAACTTCAGGCGCTGAGAGGCTTAGGTGCTGAGGTGTTAGCTCAACAGAGGCAACATCTTTTTGATGGGCTAGATATTCAATTTCTTCAGCTGTTGAGATGTGAAGTACGTGTATGCGTTTGCCGGCTTCTCTTGCGGCTTCAACAAGCATTTTTGTTGAAATCATAGCGGCGGTTACATCTCGCCATTCTGGATGGCTGGATGGGTCGCCCTGACGGCGCACGCCTTTGCGCTCAATTAGACGAGCTTCATCTTCTGAATGGAAGGCTGCACGGCGGGTGATTTTGGCGAGGATCTTTTTGAGGCTTTCTTCATCGTCTACGAGCAAATTGCCAGTGGATGAACCGATAAAGACCTTAATACCTGCTGAGCCTTCTAGGCGTTCGAGATCTGGGATGTCATTTGTGTTTTCTCTTGTGCCGCCAACATAAAAGGCGAAGTCACAAAACATGCGGTGACGGGCGCGCTTGATTTTATCAGCTAAGGTGTCTGGACAGGTGGTGAGGGGGGATGTGTTTGGCATTTCAAACACAGATGTGACACCGCCCATAACAGCAGCGCGGCTGCCGGTTTCTAAATCTTCTTTATGTTCGTTGCCGGGCTCTCTGAAATGAACTTGACTATCAACAACACCAGGCAGAACAGTTAGGCCGGTTGCGGAGATGGTTTTTTCTGCTGAGGCCTGGCTTAGATCACCAAGTCCCATAATTTTACCGTCTTTAATGCCGATATCTGCTTGGCCTATGCCATCTTGATTGACGATGGTTCCACCTTTGATGATCGTGTCAAAAGTCATTTGCATGTTTTACTTCCTTTAACCTACACTTTATGGTGCGGCTTAATTTCTCACTTATTGTATTGTTAGCTTGAGTTTATATATTAATTTGAGATTTGTCAGTTGATAGTGGGGCCTCTACACTAAAAAATCGGCACTGAAAATGGGGCATGGGTTTTGAGAGATACATATTCATAAAAAATTTGCAAGTTTTTGATGTAGTTTCTTTTTTTTACATCTTTGGTACTCAAATTTAAAAAATATTTGGCTTGAATCTTCTTTGATTGGAATAAAAATGACGAAATTTGTCGCTTTGCTGGATCGTGCGGTTTTAGACGTTACGGGGCCTGATGCGGGAGAGTTTTTACAAGGCTTGGTTACGAATAATCTGGATAAGTTAAAAGATAGAGATGCGCTATTTGCTGCTCTTTTAACGCCGCAAGGTAAAATCAATTATGAGTTTTTTATCGTTCTTTATCAGAATGGTTTTTATCTTGAAATGGCCAAGGGCGGCCTTGATGAAATCTTTAAGAAATTATCCCTTTATAAACTCAGAGCCGATGTTGAAATTGCTAATTTGTGTGAAAGTCATATGGTGTTTTGGCTTGCTGATCCGTGTGAGCTTTCTTGTCCTGAAGCTCTTACCTTTCGTGATCCACGTTCTAATGATTTGGGTTTGCGGGCTATTGTACCTGTTGATCAGATGAGTACGTTTTGTGAAGGGTTAGAGGCGAGCACGCCGGAAGATTATTTAAAGGCAAGATTAGAGGCTGAGATCCCAGAGGGGGGGTATGATTATGCGCTTGGCAATACGTTTCCTCATGAAGCTTGTTATGATTTGCTCGATGGTGTTGATTTTTCTAAAGGTTGCTATGTGGGACAAGAGGTTGTTTCTCGCATGCAGCATCGCAGTACCACACGCAAACGGATTGTTTGTGTTAGCAGTAATGATGAGTTGCCTGAGAGCGGTGCGGAAATTCGCACAGAGAATTCTCTTCTTGGTGTGCTTGGATCTAGACTTGGTAATAAGGGCTTAGCGCTTATTCGTTTGGATCGCGCTGGGAAAGCTCTGGATAATGGGGATAAAATAAAAGCTGACGGTGTTCATGTTACATTATCTATACCATCATGGGGCTCTTATAATTTTGTTGGCGAAGAAACCTAAGTTTTTAGTATGTGATTTGGTGATTTATGACACGGTGTTCCTGGGCTGGAGATGACCCTTTATATATTCAATATCATGATGAAGAATGGGGGGTGCCGGAGACCTCAGATAGAGCTTTGTTTGAAAAGCTTTTGCTTGAGGGGTTTCAATCTGGGTTATCTTGGATCACGATTTTGAGGAAGCGTGAGAACTTTCGGCGTGCTTTCGATGGGTTTGATGCGGAAAAAATCGTTCAATACGGACCTAAGAAAATCGAAGCTCTTATGGCGGATACGGGTATTATTCGCAATCGTTTGAAAATTGAAGCAGCGGTGCATAATGCACGGGCCTTTTTAGATTTTCAGGAAAAGGGGCCTGGTCTTGCCAGCTTTTTTTGGGATGCAGTAGATGGGGCACCATTGCAGAATAATTTTAAATCTATGAGTGATATTCCCGGCAAAACTGATTTGAGCACTAAGCTTTCTAAAGAGCTTAAAAAAAGAGGATTTAAATTTGTTGGCCCGACAACCGTTTATGCTCATATGCAGGCTATGGGGTTGGTGAATGATCATTTGGTTGAGTGTCCGTGTCATGCGAAGTGCTTCGAGCTTGGCCAAAATTTTAAATTTGCAGGAGAGTAAGTTATGAGTGATCTTGCATCTCAAAAACCAGTTCGCGCTTGGCAGCGTATGTTATCTGGTCGCAGGCTTGATCTATTAAACCCTAAAGAGCAAGATATTGAGATAGAAGATATTGCCCATGGGTTGGCGCGGGTTGCGAGGTGGAATGGGCAAACCTCTGGGCCGCATGCTTTTTCTGTGGCGGAACATTCCCTCCTTGTGACAGAGATATTGAAGAAACTTGTCCCTAATGTCTCTGTAGCTTGGCAAATAGGTTCACTGCTTCATGATGCCCCTGAATATGTAATCGGTGATTTAATTAGCCCCTTTAAGGCGGCGATTGGAACCGATTATAAAAAGTTTGAGTTGAAGATCCTTAACGCTATTCATGAGCGGTTTAACATTGTTGATGAAATGACTGATGAGGCGCAGCGCTGGATTAAGCGGGCTGATGAAATAGCGGCTTATTATGAGGCCATCCATTTGGCGGGCTTTTCTCTTGATGAAGCTGAGACGTATTTTTTAGCGCCTCGCCCAGATGAGGGTGATTTTGAGAATTGGCTCACATCTATATCAGCTCTTTCTGTTCGAGATGCAGAGGCTCGGTTTTTAAAAGAATTTCATCACTTATTTGAGATGTAAATTTTATATAGTTTGATGGTTCTTTTCTTGCTCGATTGGTTTAGACTTATAAAAAATCCAAATTAAAGGACTTTACTTAATGTCTCATGAGCCTGTTGATACAGCTGAACACCAAACAGAAACACAAATATTTGGTGGACCTTTAACACAAGTTCTCCCTGCTATTGAAACGCACAAAATAGGCCGCCTTGTCTCGATTATTAATAAAGATACTATGATTGAGACACCTGAGGTCTTAGATAATGACCAACATTTAAAATTGGCAATGAATGATATTTCAGAGCCACGAGATGGTTTGGTTTTGCCCAGTGAAGCGCATGTGGAGCGTTTGATTGATTTTGTTGATGAGTGGGATATGAAGCACCATATGTTGGTGCATTGTTGGGCAGGTGTTAGTCGCTCAACAGCTGGTGTGTTTATTAGTCTTTGCCGGTTAAATGAAGAAACAGATGAGATTACCATTGCAGAAGCATTGCGCAAAGCAAGCCCGACAGCGACACCTAATATAAAATTGGTTGGCCTGGCTGATGATTTAATGGGGCGGCAAGGGCGCATGGTTGATGCGGTGACTATGATAGGGCAAGGAGAGATGGCTTTTGAGGGAGCTGTGTTTTCAATGCCAGTGCGGTTTTAGATCTGGTCTCGACCTGGTTTGTAATGGACTTGTGTTTATTGTCTCTATGATCGTGTGTATTGGGAACTTGGATTTTCTTCATGAATAAAAAAGAGCAAAAAAGCGCGATTGAGATTGGCTTGAATGCAGCCATTGTTTCTCTTGAAGATAATAACCCTCATATCTTGACTGTTTTACCTCTGGAAGACCAAATCCATGACGGTCTTCCCTTTGGTCCTTTTGATCCTCATATTCACAGAACAATGGAAATTGGTGTGCGCGGGTTTGTTCGCACACAGACCGGACTTGATGTGAGTTATGTTGAACAGCTATATACGTTTGGTGATCGAGGACGGGTTACAGCACTGACTGTTGGAGAATTGCATGTCGTTTCGATTGGTTATTTAGCACTGACAAGAATGGTTGATCATAGTGGACCCGGCGCGGTTTGGCGAAATTGGTATCGGTATTTCCCTTGGGAAGATTGGCGCAAAGGTGAGCCTGAAATTATCCATAGTGAGATACTTCCGCGTTTGATGGAATGGGCAAAGAAACAAGAGACAAAAGCTTTAAAAACACGTGTCTTAGAGCGCGTGAATATTTGTTTTGGTCTTTCTGGTTCTGTTTTTGATGAGGAAAAGGTTCTCGATCGTTATGAATTACTCTATGAGGCAGGCTTACTTTTTGAGGCATCGAGAGATGGTCGGTCAGCGGCGAAGAGATGGAGTGACCTCCCCAGGTTAGGAGAGCCAATGATTTTGGATCACCGGCGGATTTTGGCAACGGCTATGAGCCGTATGCGGGCGAAGATAAAATATAGACCTGTGATCTTTGATTTGATGCCGCAAAATTTTACGCTTTTAGAGCTGCAACAATCTGTTGAAGGGATTTCTGGGACTTTATTGCATAAGCAAAACTTTCGCCGGTTAGTTGAGACGGGGGGACTTGTTTTGCCAACGGGTAAGATGTCAAGTCAAACTGGTGGACGGCCAGCTAAACTCTATAAATTTCGTAAAGAAGTGCTTTTGGAGCGACGGACGGCTGGGGTGCGTGTGCGTGTTTAGTCTTGAACTATTATCTCATATTCATGAGAAATAATAAAAGAAAAAGACCTCTCCAGAAATCTGAAGAGGTCTTTTTTATTTCAGTCTAAGTTTTGTGGTTTAATCGAGATTATACCAGCTTAGCTAAACTCAAAAAATTCTAGTTAAAGAATAGGGTATAGAAATTTTGAGGTTTTGGTTTTTTCTTTTTCACGATCTTACGTTTATTGATTCTTTTCTTAGGCTCTAACCCAAGCGGACGACCATTTAAAGCAGCGATGACTTTTTTATCGTGACTATAAATGTCATTGAAGTAATTTACTTTACCATCATCGTTTACCCACATTGTGAAATAAGTGACATGCACTGGGATTTTCTTTTTAAGAGCGACATATTGGTTTCTGCCTGAGGCAACACGAGAATTAATTGACTTGCGGTTGATGCCTTCTTTTGTAAGTAGCACTTCTGCCATTTTTAGTGGATCGCGAAGTCGCATACAGCCATGGCTAAAGGCGCGCACTCTGCGGTTAAAGAGGCTCTTTGATGGTGTGTCATGCATGTAAACCGCATGTTTGTTTGGGAATAAGAATTTTACTCGGCCAAGAGCGTTACGTGGTCCGGGGGGTTGGCGAATGAAAACTCGGCCATTTACAACTCGGCTTTGATAACCTTTCGGAGCAACGCCGTTCATTTCATTCCAGATGATTGATTGAGGTACGTTCCAATAAGGATTGAAAACAATTGTTTCCATTTCATCTGAAAAAGTTGGTGTGGCGTGTCTTACTTTGCCGGTTACAACACGTTCTTGATGGATGGTTTTGCCATTATCTCTCACGCGAACGAGAAATTCAGGAATGTTGACGCGAACATGATAGTTACCAAAATCTGTTGGTACCCAACGCCAGCGTTCCATGTTTGCTAAGATTTGAGCTTCACGATTTGGTTTGCCTTTGTTTAAGCGGGCTCTGGTTGTTTTGTTGATGATGCCAGTTGCACGAATTTTATTAGCGGCCTGGAATTTTTTCACGGCTTTTACTAGGTCGCTATCATAGCTGTCTTCAGGATATAGGGCTTTGCCGTTTTTGGTTGGCACAAGTACGTTTAGTCTTTTGCGTAGGAGTGCTACATGTGGGTGTCTTGCAAAGGGGCGAATGACAGGGCCCGCTGGGATTTTTACAATTGGCTTAACTGAAGCAGTTGAATTGCGAAGAATATCGAGTTGTTCTTTTAATGCCCAGAATTGTTTATGCTTGGGATGAAAGCCTTTCAATGTTGCTTTCATATCTGTTGAGCTAGACACGTCATTTAAAACTTTAATAGGCTCTAAATATTCCGGATTGTTATCTAGTGCGCGGCTAATTTGTTGCGGAATTAGTTGGCCGCCTTTTGCGCGTCTTGCATATTCTAGAACAGCGCGTGACATCATCAGCTCAGCATTTGCTTTTTGTTCTGCTGAACCATCAATGATTTTGGTGGAAGGAAATTTAATGTCGCTGACTTTCATGCCATATTCAGCGCCATTTTTAATTTCTTTGATAATCAGGTGAGCTTGTTCAGTGAGCTTGTCATTTTCAAACCAGATAGGTTTGCGGTTTCGCTCTTGATAGAACTTTTTTAAATCACCGCGGATTTGTTGATCATATTTGGTTTTGCCAATGAGACTGGTTTGGATCTTTAAAATAAGATGATGTTCGAGCGCATCTTCTAAAGTGATGAGCATGTCTGGCCCGTCTGGCTCAGCTGCTTTAACAGAGTGTTGATTGAAACCAACTGTATTCAATGAAAGGGATGCTAAGATCAGGATTAAGGCTTTGGTCTTAAATGCTGCTTTTCCCATGAATTTTGTCCTCAGCTTCAGGTCTCTATTTGGTTTTAGTTTTGCCGCACTAATCTTGAAAGGTCTAAATTTTCAAGACTTTAAAAATGTTTGATCCACATTGCTATTATAATTTAACGTTCAAGTCTTCCTTGAATATTAATTTTATACAAGCTTTGTCGTTTTTGAAGGCGTTTTCGTTCAAAATTTCGTGCTAAACTCTGTAAATAACATCTTAATTTGTACTCTCACATTAGAGTGTGCACATTTTAAGATGGATATGAATTTAAATACGAATAGTTCAATAAATGCCCCTTAAGTTTGCCAGAGTATAGGGGCTGTGTTGCAAGAGTGAAAGAGGCAATTTTTAAGCTATTCACTGCTTCTTTCTCTTCTCTTACAACCTGTTGTATTTGTGACATAGATGTGAAGCTTACTTCAAATTAAAATATTGTAATAAATCATCACTATCGCTGTTAAAGTTCGGAGACTTTATTAGCCTTCTGTTGTTTTTGGCTGTAGGCCAATTTCTCTCATTTTTCTATAGAGAGTTGATCTGCCAATTCCTAAATGTTTAGCAATATCAGTCATATGACCGCGGTAACGGCCAAGAGCCAAGCGGATCATATCTGCTTCGACTGCCTCTAATGCTCTGATATCACCGGCGTCTGTCATCACGCGGATGCCTACAGGGGGTTGGCCGGTATTTGTTTCTTCCATGGCAACCATTTGAGGAGCTTCTTTTTCTTCTCCGATCATAGCTGGGCCTGTGTACACTGCTGTTTCGCTTTCTTCAGGCGTTGGAAGTGAGGGTGTTTCCAGCTCAAAACCTTCGACATGAGTGGCAATTTGCGGAAATTCGTTGATTGTTAGTACTGGTTGATCAGCGAGGACGACCGCTCTAAAAATTGTGTTTTCAAGTTGGCGAACATTGCCAGGCCAATTGTAACTTTGCAATAATTTGAGCGCTTGAGGATCAAGGCCGGTTATTTTCTTGCCTTCTTCACTGGCGAAGCGAACGATGAAATGGCTTGCCAGGTTCGCGACATCTTCAATTCGTTGATTTAAAGGGGGGACCATTATGGGGAAGACATTTAAACGATAATAAAGATCTTCTCTAAACTTGCCTTCTTTGACCAATTTGATCATGTCTTTATTGGTTGCAGAAATCAGGCGGAAATCTACTTTAACTGGGCGTTTTGCGCCAACAGGGTCTACTTCACCTTCTTGAAGGGCTCTAAGCAACTTTACCTGAGCATCAAGGGGGAGTTCACCGACTTCATCTAAAAAGAGTGTGCCGCCATTGGCTTCTTCAAATTTACCGATGCGTTTTTCTGTTGCGCCAGTGAATGACCCTTTTTCATGACCAAATAGGATGCTTTCGATCAAATTTTCTGGGATCGCGCCGCAGTTGACAGTGATGAAAGGTTTGCCGGCACGTTCGCTTTCGCCTTGAATGGCACGTGCAACCATTTCTTTACCAACACCACTTTCACCTTCGATAAGTACTGGGATGTTCGAGCTAGCAGCTCTTTGGCCCAGCTCGATTACACGGCCTAGGTTTTTACCTGATGTGATGAGGTTGTCGAAGGTCATTGTGCCTTCGGTTTTTCGTTTGATGCGGGAAATCTCAACTGTTAGTGCTTCGATTTTCATAGCGTTTTTAATGGAGACTTCCAGGCGCTCTGGGCTAACAGGCTTTACAACAAAGTCAGAGGCGCCAGCACGCATAGCTTCAATGGCTGTGTCGATGCTGCCATTGGCTGTTTGTACGATAACTGGTTGGTTTGCATTAATTTTTCTTAGATGTTCTAGGACCGCGTGACCATCTATTTCTGGCATTACGAGGTCTAACAGAATGAGCGAGATTTGCTCTTTTTCTGCACTTTCTAAGATGTCGATGGCTTGTTTGCCACCGTCTGCCATTTTTGTGTCAAACCCGAGGCGTTTGATGGTTTCGCATAAAATTCTGCGTTGGGCAGGATCATCATCTACAATAAGGACGCATTTCGGCATACTCTAATACTCTACTCTTTACTCTGTTGACCAAAGATTACACTTGAAATATTTGAACTTTAATGATCATCCTTCAAGGAACTCTTCGAGGGAAGATCTTATATTTCTTCAACTGTAAAAATTTAAGTCACTACTCAACATACCTTCGCCTATGTTGGACAATAAGGGTAAATAAGAAGTTTATTTTTGGCTGATTTTTGAGCGAACTGGGTAAAAATTTCCGATTTCGCATCAAAATGGTGGATTGATTGTTGCGTTAATATGGGGCAAGTCTTTAAACAAAAATTAAGTTAAATTGGGATTTGAGCGGTTTTACAACAAATTCAAATATATATTTTTCTTAAGTTTAAGAGATGAGTTTTTTCAAATAATTTTATATTTCAAGGATGAAGTAACGTGGATTTTAAAAGGCTAGTTTTGTGTCATGAGGTTTCTCATCAATTATTTGATGAAGGGATATCATTTAAGCAAAGGGCAGCTTTAGGATTGACGTTGGAAGCTAGGGGAGCACAGTCTATGGTGGATGCATCAATGCAAGGAACAGATGCTCAAGAAGATCTGGGCGAGATGCCAGAATGGGATTTAACGGATCTTTATGAAGGGCCTCAATCTGAAAAATTACAATCAGATTTAAAAACCGCAGGCGAGGATGCGCTTAGCTTTCAATCTGATTTTCAAGGTAAGATCGGTGATATAGCAGGCACTCAAGATGGTGGGGCCCAGCTTGCCAAGGCGGTTCGGCGTTATGAAGAATTAAACGATACGCTTGGACGCATTGCCTCTTATGGTCAGCTTTTATATTCAAGTGATAATGAAAATCCTGTACATGCTAAATTGCATGGGGATCTGATGGAGCAAATTACAGCGATTAGCTCTAACTTATTGTTTTTTGGTTTGGAATTTAACCGGCTTGAAGATGGTGTGATTGATGAATTGCTCAAAAATGAAGAGTTAGCTCATTATAAGCCTTGGGTAGATGATTTACGCTATGAGCGCCCTTACCAACTCTCGGATGATCTAGAAAAACTATTCCATGATAAATCTGTAGTGGGGCGTGGGGCGTGGTCTCGGCTGTTTAATGAAACTATGACTTCACTGCGGTTTGAAGTGGGAGATGAAACTCTTGCGTTAGAGCCAACTCTTAACCTGTTGCAGTCACCTGATGGTGAAAAACGGCGTCAGGCAGCTGAAGCTGTTGAAGTGGTTTTAGGCAAAGAAAAACGGCTTTTCACTCAGATTACGAACACGTTGGCGAAAGATAAAGAAATTGCAGACCGCTGGCGTAATTTTGAGGATGTTGCTGATAGTCGTCATCTTTCTAATCGGGTTGAGCGGGAGGTTGTCGATGCTTTGGTTTCAGCGGTGCGCTCTAAATATGATCGGATTTCTCATCGTTATTATGGCTTAAAAGCCAAATGGCTGGGTGTTGATGTGATGGATTATTGGGACCGCAATGCGCCCTTGCCAAATGATAGTCAACGGACCATTCCCTGGGCTGAGGCGCAAGAGACTGTGCTTTCTGCCTATCATGGGTTTGCGCCTGAGATGAAAGATATTGCGCAGAAATTTTTTGATCGTAACTGGATTGATGCGCCGTTGCGCCCAGGGAAAGCGCAAGGGGCGTTTTCTCACCCGACAGTGCCAAGCGCGCACCCTTTTGTTTTGATTAATTATCAAGGAAAACCTAGAGATGTTCAAACACTGGCGCATGAATTAGGCCATGGTGTGCATCAGGTGTTAGCTGGCAAACAAGGGGCGCTGATGGCGCCGACGCCGCTGACTTTAGCTGAAACGGCAAGTGTATTTGGCGAGATGCTGACTTTTCAGGCGCAATTGAAAAAAGCACAAAATGATGTTGAACGTCACTCTCTTTTGGCTGCAAAAGTTGAAGATATGATCAATACGGTTGTTCGCCAGATTGCGTTTTATTGTTTTGAGCGCAAGGTTCATGAAGCGCGCCGTGAAGGTGAGCTGACTTCTGAGCAGATCAATGAGTTTTGGCTTGAAGTGCAGACTGAGAGCCTTGGGCCTGCTATTCGTTTGAGCGAGGGGTATGGAACTTATTGGAGTTATGTGCCGCATTTTATTCATGCGCCGTTTTATGTTTATGCTTATGCCTTTGGTGATTGTTTAGTGAACTCACTTTATGCGGTTTATGCTGATGCGTCTGAAGGGTTTCAGGAAAAATATTTTGAAATGCTTGGCGCTGGTGGCACAAAACATCATACAGAATTATTGGCTCCTTTTGGTTTGGATGCATCTGACCCAACATTTTGGGATAAGGGGTTGTCAGTGATTGAAGGTATGATTGATGAGCTTGTTGAGTTGGACAAGAAATTATAAGCTGCCTAATATCTGGGCTTAAAATTTGCCAATTTTGTAATAAAAGAACTCAACGAACTAAAAACTAGGCTAAAGTTCCAAAAGATTTTGAGCTGATCTGCGTTATTTTGTAGCAGGCAATGGCTTGCGCATTATAATGTAGGTGATTAAAACAGGGACTAGTCCGCGAAATTTGCGTATGTTCAACTCATTTTACGCATTTGGGACGATTTCAATTGAACTTTCATTTGAAACTATGTTTTTATAAAGGCAAATGTTGGGACAATTTAAAAATAAAAAAAGAGGGTTGTAGAATGAGCATTGATACGTCTAATGGCCATCCGGCAATGGATTATGCTGAACATGAGCGTACATATAGTGGTTTTATTAAAGGAACAATTTACTGCACAGTTGCAGTAATTGCTGTTTTGGTCGGGATGGCATTTTTTCTCTTATAATTATGGGGTCATTTAAACTCTATTATTATTGATGGTTTGACACGATAGCAGTTGTGCTGTTGTCGATGATGAGAATTTTTGTGTTCGCATGTGCTCTAAGTTTATAAGTGACTTTAGTCATTAGCGAATTGAATATAACTTTAAATTTAACATAAAGAATGGAGCCGGTGATGGTTACTATTGCCGTTCCTGTTGAAGGTGTTGGCGAGCCACGTGCTGCTATCTCACCTGAGACGGTGAAAAAATATGTTGCCCTTGGGTGTGATGTCCGTATTCAAACCGGTACTGGTGTACCGTCTAATATTTTGGATGCAGATTATGAAGAGATGGGTGCTAAAATAGCAGGATCTTTGTCTGAAACACTTACAGGCGCCGATATTGTTTTAAAAGTTCTTCGCCCTACTAAGGAAGAAATTGACCTTTTAGGTGAGGGAACTGTTGTTGCAGCTATTCTCAATCCACATGATGACACGCACGAGCTTGAAGCGCTGGCTTCTAAGAAGGTAAAAGCGTTCGCTATGGAGTTTATGCCGCGGATTACTAGAGCTCAGTCTATGGACGTGCTTTCATCTCAATCCAACCTTGCTGGTTATAAGGCTGTGATTGATAGTGCTGCTCACTTTACCCAAGCGATGCCGATGATGATGACTGCTGCTGGTACTGTGCCTCCTGCAAAAGTGTTTGTGATGGGTGCTGGTGTTGCTGGTTTGCAAGCGATTGCAACTGCGAAACGTCTTGGCGCGATTGTAACGGCCACAGATGTACGCCCTGCAGCTAAAGAGCAAGTTGAAAGTCTTGGTGGTAAGTTCATCGCGGTTGAAAATGATGAATTTAAAGAAGCTGAAACAGCTGGTGGTTACGCGAAAGAGATGTCTGATGACTATAAGCGTGAGCAAGCTGAACTTGTTGCAAACCATATTAAAAACCAAGATATCGTGATTACGACAGCGCTTATTCCTGGGCGTCCTGCTCCTAAATTGATTAGTGCTGACATGGTTCGCTCTATGGGAACTGGGTCTATCATTTATGATATGGCGGTTGAGCGTGGTGGTAACTGCGAATTGGCGAAACCAGGTGAGATCATCAATGAAAATGGCGTTCTAATTATGGGTCCGCTGAATATTCCTGGTGCACTTGCGGGTAACGCAACCAGCCTTTATGCGAAAAACCTTTATAACTTCCTTGCCCTCATGATTGACAAGGAAGAGGGTTTGAAAATTGATTTTGAGGATGAAATCATTCAGGGCACTTTGGTGACCAATGATGGTAAAATTGTTCATCCCAGATTAACAGGGGAGACAAGCTAATGACTAAGATTGTCCTTTTTATGCAGAGCTTCAGATGCCCACTAGCATCCGCTCATAAGCTTATTGCATTTTTTGTGAGCAGTGTTTGCGCGATGTTGTTGAGCACGAGCTCAGCATATGCTGCTGGAGCAGGCTCTGACGTGAGCTCATTTACTTACCTTTTCGCGATTTTCGTTATGGCGATTTTTGTTGGTTATTTTGTGGTTTGGGCTGTGACGCCTGCGCTTCATACACCGCTGATGGCTGTGACTAACGCGATTTCGTCAGTGATTGTTGTGGGTGCACTTTTGGCTGTCGCTGTTGATAGCAGTGGCCTTGGTGCTGCAAATATTTTCGGGTTTCTAGCGCTTGTTATGGCAGCGATCAATATTTTTGGTGGCTTCCTTGTGACGCAGCGCATGTTGGCCATGTATAAGAAAAAGGACCGCTAACAGATTAAATCTGTTTTTTAGGTGTTTTTATTTTTGCGCGCCTTGCCCTTGTTTGCATGGTTGCGTTTAGAGGATTAATTTTATGTCTCCAGATCTAATTGCTTGTCTTTATTTGGCCTCAGGTGTGCTCTTTATTTTAAGCCTTAGAGGTCTTTCTAGCCCAGCTTCTTCTCGTCAGGGAAACTTCTTTGGTATGGTTGGTATGGCCATTGCCATCGTGACCACCTTGGCTGCTGCGCCTTCTATTACTAACATGTCTTGGCTGATGATTTTGGCTGGCCTTGGTGTTGGTGGTTTTATTGGTGCGATTATCGCCAAGAAAATTCCTATGACGGCAATGCCGCAACTTGTGGCTGCGTTCCATAGTCTTGTTGGTTTGGCTGCAGTGTTTGTGGCAGCAGCTGCTTATTATGCGCCTGAAGCTTTTGGCATTGGTCAATTTGGTAATATCAATGCTGCAAGTATTGTTGAGATGTCTCTTGGTGCTGCGATTGGTGCGATTACTTTTACGGGTTCTGTGATTGCGTTTGCTAAGCTTGATGGCCGTATGTCTGGTGCGCCTATCATGCTTCCTGGTCGCCATTTGATCAACATCGCTCTTTTCCTTGGTATGATTTATCTCATCTATATGCTGATTGTTGGCCAAACAGAATTCACATTCTGGGCGCTTGTGATCACAGCTTTCATCTTTGGTGTTTTGATCATCATTCCAATTGGCGGTGCTGATATGCCAGTTGTTGTATCGATGCTTAACTCTTATTCTGGTTGGGCGGCAGCTGGTATTGGCTTCACATTAGGTAATGCTGCTTTGATCATCACAGGTGCTTTGGTTGGCTCATCAGGTGTTATTCTTTCTTACATTATGTGTAAGGGTATGAACCGCTCATTCATCTCTGTTATCCTTGGTGGCTTTGGTGGTGAAGCTGCTGGTCCTGCTGGTGATGATGGTGTTCAACGTACTGTTAAGCAAGGCTCAGCAGATGATGCAGCGTTTATTATGAAAAATGCTGGTAAAGTGATCATCGTACCTGGTTATGGTATGGCTGTGGCGCAAGCTCAACACGCTCTTCGTGAGATGGGTGATGAACTTAAAGCGGCTGGTGTTGATGTGGCTTATGCTATTCACCCGGTTGCGGGTCGTATGCCTGGTCACATGAATGTGCTCTTGGCTGAAGCGAATGTGCCTTATGATGAAGTGTTTGAGCTTGAAGATATCAATAGTGATTTTGCTCAAGCTGATGTGGTTTATGTAATCGGTGCGAATGACGTGACCAACCCAGCCGCTTTGGAAGATCCGCAATCACCAATTTACGGTATGCCGGTTCTTGAAGTTTGGAAAGCGGGTACAGTGATGTTTAACAAACGCTCATTGGCTTCTGGTTATGCTGGTATTGATAACACTTTGTTCTACCGTGATAATACAATGATGCTTCTTGGCGATGCGAAGAAAATGACCGAAGACATCGTTAAATCACTCTA